>NZ_LSJT01000036.1:0-19790 GCF_001556795.1 Dermacoccus sp. CCH2-D9 | reverse complement strand
CGTCGGCAGCAGCGTCGAAGAACTCAGCGTCCCCGCCTTGTTGAGTGCCGCCGAGAGCAGGAACAGGATCGGGAACAGCGCGAAGGCGAGCGCGCACAGCGCGAGCAGGTGGCGCCACCACACGCCGCCACCGAGGCGCGGCGCACGAGCATGCGTGCCGCCGGGGGCAGCTTCGGGCACGCCGGTCACGGCTCCCGGTTCGGGCAGGCCGGCCGCAGGGGTGTTCATGGCAGACATCAGTTGACCTCCTCGAGGGCCTTGCTGCGCAGGAAGCCGGGGAAGCTCAGGAGCGCGACGATGATGAAGATGACGACGGCGACCGCGGATGCGAGACCGAAGTTCGGGTTCGTCCCGTCGATCGCGAGACGGTACGCGTAGGTGATGAGCAGGTCGGTCGAGCCGATCTGGGCGCTGTCGCCGACGAACGGCCCGCCCTTGGTCAGCAGGTAGATGAGGCCGAAGTTGTTGAAGTTGAACGCGAACGACGCGATGAGCAGGGGGCCCACCGCGACGAGCAGCAGCGGCATCGTGATGGAGCGCAGCGTCCGGATCGGGCCGGCGCCGTCGATGCGTGCGGCCTCCATGACGTCACCCGGGATCGACTGCAGCGCGCCTGTGCACACGACGAACATGTAGGGGAAGCCGAGCCACAGGTTGGTCAGCAGGATGGCGGCGCGCGCGGCCCACGGGTCGCCGAACCAGTCGATGTCGAGGCCGGTCAGGTTGTTGATGAGGCCGTAGTCCTGGTTGAACATCGACGCCCACACGAGCGCGGAGACGAACACGGGCACGGCGTACGGCAGGATGAGCAGGCTGCGGTAGATGGCGCGGCCCTTGATGCGCGGGTCGTTGAGCAGCAGCGCGAGCAGCATGCCGAGCACGAAGGTCGACAGCACCGACAGGATGGCGAACGCCATGTTCCACGCGAAGATGCCGAAGAACCCCTTGCGAATCGTGTCGTTCGTCACGAGGTCGGTGTAGTTCTTGAACCCGACGCCCTGCTTCCACCCGACCGGCAGCGGGCTCGCGGAGCCGGACTGCGGCACCCAGCGTGCATCCTTCTCGACGTATACCGTGCCCGTGGCGGAGTCGGTGAGGGTGTTCTTCGCCTTGTCCCACTTCAGCGTCGGCGCGCCCTCGAAGGCCTGCGAGACACCACTGGCCTTGATGCCGTGGCCGTCACTCGTCGGCACCGCGAAGTTGGCGAGGTCCTTGCGCTTGTTCGCCTCGCCGAGCTTGAGGACGCGATAGCCCTCGGCCGACTTGAGGTGGCCGATGCCCATCTCCGTCTTGCCCGTGAGCGGCTGCAACCCCTTGGCGTCACCGACGAAGTGCTTGCCCTTCTCGTCGGTCAGCAGGAAGTGCAACGGCGCGGACGTCACGTCCTGGCCGTCCTTGACGGCGATCGACAGCCCGTACGTCGGCGACCCCGCGACCTGCTGGACGGAGTAGGCGATGTCCTGCTTCGTCGCCTCCTCCTTGGAGACGAGGTGGCCCTGGCCGTAGTTCGTGAACGACGTCGCGGCCGTGTACACGATGGGCCACACCTGCAGCCCGAGCAGCAGGATCAGGCCCGGGAACAGATACTTCGCGGGCACGTTGCGGCGCGTGCCGTACACGACGAGCACGGCCATCGCGACGAACGCGACACCGACGACGGCGAGGCCGTACCCCTTGTCGGCCAGCTGCGTCGCGAGATAGATGCAGAGGATGACGGCGGCCGCGACGAGCGCCCACTTGAGGATCGGCGCCCACACGGGGCTCTTGGCTGGCGGCAGACCCGACGTCTGCTCGGGGGCGGCGAGGGTCGCCATGTCCTTCTCCATCGCTCGGGGAACTCGTTCACCGGTGCTCACCGCACCAGCCTGGGGCGTGAGGCGCCTCGCGGGCGCCGTCAGGCCTGTCGTGATGGGCGTCGTCGTCGACGCTCGACGCGCCGTGAGCCGGCGACCGACGTGGTCACCGGCTCACGGATGCGACGTGGGTGGATCGTCAGCTGCCGGCCTTGATGGCGGCCTCGATCTCCTTCTGCGCCGCGTTGAAGCGGGCGTCGGGGGCTGCCTTGCCGGAGATGACGTCGGCCATCGCCTGACCCATCGGGCCCCAGACGGCATTCATCGCGGGGATGTTCGGCATGAGCTTCGCGCCCTTGCCGGCCTCGGCCCACTTCGCGACGTCGGGGTTGGACTTGACGACCTCGTCGTACGCCGCCGTCAGTGCCGGCGGACGCTTGCCGACCTCGAACAGCGCCTTCTGCGCGGCCGCGGTGGTGAGGAAGGACGTGGTGAACGTCTGAGCGACGGTCGCATTCTTCGCCTTCGAGCTGACGTAGAACATCTGCACGCCGAGGAACGGCGTCATCTTTCCGCCACCGGTGACGGTGGGCAGCGAGGAGACCTCGTACTTGATGCCGGCCTTGTCGAACGTCGGCAGCGACCACGGGCCGGTGATGATGTACGGCGCCTTCTTGTCGGCGAACAGGGCGTCACCGTTGGTCTTGTCGACGTTCGTCGACAGCACCTTCTTCTTGCCGAGCTCGGCGAGCAGGTTGGCGCCCTTGAGGCTCTCGGGCGAGTTGACGAGCAGCTTGCTCGCGTCGTAGTCGCCGTTGGCCTTCGTGCCGAAGATGCCGCCGCCGAAACCGGTGAGGAACGGGATGCCGTGGTAGGCGTCGCCCTGCTTGCCCATCTCGAGGGAGAGGACGTTCGTCGCCTTCTTCTCGTCGACGACCTTCTGACCGGTGGAGACGAGCTCGTCGATCGTCTTCGGCGCGTCCTTGACCATGTCGGTGTTGCGCACGAGCGCCATGTTCTCCACGGCGTAGGGCACGCCGTAGGACTGGTTGTTGTACTTCGTCGCGGCGATGGCCTCCTTGTTGAAGCCGGAAGCGACGTTGGCGGGGATCTGCACGGGCGCGACGGAGCCGTTGGAGACGAGCTCACCCATCCAGTCGTGAGCGCCGACGATGACGTCGGGGGCCTGGCCCGCCTTGAAGGCCGTGCCGTAGTTGCCGCGCACGTCCGTCGAGACCTGGACGGAGACCTTGACGTCGTTCTCGTCCGCGAACTGCTTCGCGAGCTTGGAGACGACGGGGGCCGCGGTGCCGTCAGCCCAGATGACGAGGTCGGCGTTGGCGTCACGCTTCGGGTCCTTGGCGTTGACGTCACTGCCGGCGGCAGCACTGCCCGACGCCTTCGCGTCACCGGACTTCGACGAAGCCGCAGAGGTGTCGCTCTTCGACGAGTCGGACGAGGACGAGCCGCCGCCGCACGCGGAGACGGAGAGGGCGAGGACGCCCGCGAATGCGACAGCCACACTGCGCTTGGTCATGAGTACTCCGATTGTTCAGGGCCGCACCTCGAGTGTGGCCTGCTTCACAGCATGCAGCGTGCACTCAGGGTCTGCAAAATTTTTCACGGTCACGATTTGATCAAGGAGCGTTGACCAGGCGGTAGGGAGGGCCGAGCGAGCATGCAGATCGACCCACCTGCCCTTCGAGACGGGACGCTCAGATGAGCACTGCTGAAACAAATGTGCAGAAGGGCTGGTCAAGAGCCGCTCCCATCAGGCATGCTGTGTGCGGCGTCACATCCGTGCGCCGCCCGTTCACAACGGATCGTCCGGCACGTTCCTGCCGGTGAGCGCTAAGGAAACCTCATGGCAACCGTCACGTACGACAACGTCACCCTCATCTACCCCGGGGCCGATCGTCCCAGCGTCAGCGACCTCAACATCGAGATCGCCGACGGCGAGTTCCTCGTCCTCGTCGGCCCGTCGGGCTGCGGCAAGTCGACCTCGCTGCGCATGCTCGCCGGCCTGGAAGAGGTGACGAGCGGCCGCATCCTCATCGACGGACGCGACGTCACGGCGCTGTCGCCGAAGGATCGCGACGTCGCGATGGTGTTCCAGAACTACGCGCTCTACCCGCACATGAGCGTCGCCGACAACATGGGCTTCGCGCTCAAGATCGCCGGCGTCGACAAGGGCGAGATCCGCAAGCGCGTCGAGGAGGCCGCGCAGATCCTCGACCTCACGCAGTACCTCGAGCGCAAGCCGAAGGACCTGTCGGGTGGCCAGCGTCAGCGCGTCGCGATGGGCCGCGCCATCGTGCGTCAGCCGCAGGTGTTCCTCATGGACGAGCCGCTGTCCAACCTCGACGCCAAGCTGCGAGTGCAGACCCGTACGCAGATCGCCGACCTGCAGCGTCGCCTCGGCGTGACGACCGTCTACGTCACCCACGACCAGGTCGAAGCCATGACGATGGGTGACCGCGTCGCCGTCCTCAAGGACGGTCTGCTGCAGCAGTGCGACACGCCGCGCAACATGTACGACCACCCGAAGAACGTCTTCGTCGCGGGCTTCATCGGCAGCCCCGCGATGAACCTGTTCGAGGTGCCGGTCAAGGACAACAAGGTACTGCTCGGCACCGCGTCGATCCCGCTGCCCGAGGACGCCCGCCCCGGTTCGAACCGTGTGACGCTCGGCATCCGCCCGGAGGACCTCGCGCCGTCCGACGCTGGTCTCGAGGTCGACGTCGTCATGGTCGAGGAGCTCGGCGCCGACGCCTACGTCTACGGCAAGACGAACGTCGATGGGGAGGACCAGCAGGTCATGGCCCGCGTCGACGGCCGCCGCCCCCCGATGAAGGGCGACACGCTGTACTTCGCGCCGAAGACGGATCACATCCACCTCTTCGACGTCGAGACCGGCGAGCGCATCAACGACTGAACGCGCACCCGCGAGGGGCTGACATGACGATCGAGCGGACGATGGCGAGCGGCCACCGTCCGCTCGACGCATCGACGGGTGGCCGATGCACCGTTTCGGGTGAGACACACCGTCACGCGGATGCGCTCAGCCGCCCCCGCACGGTGGGAGGATGACGAGGTGGCACTCGACATCAAGGCAGCACGCCCCTACCCCGCGCTGTTCGCACTGCCGTGGAGCGTGCCCCTCGAGCAGTGGCCAGAGGACCAACTTGCGGCACTGCCGCGCGGCATCTCGCGTCACATCGTCCGCTTCGCGAAGGTCGACGGCCGCATCCTCGCCGTCAAGGAGATCAAGGCCGACATCGCGCTGCGCGAGTACGCGATGCTCAAGCAGCTGCGGCGCCTGCACCTGCCGTGCGTCGAGGCGATCGCCGTCGTCACCGGACGCACCGACGTGCACGGCGAACCGCTCGACGCGTGCCTGCTGACGCGGCACCTGCAGTTCTCGCTGCCGTACCGCGCGATGATCAGCCAGTCGCTGCGCCCGGACGCGGCGACCCGCCTCATCGACGCCCTCGCGGTCCTGCTCGTCAAGGTGCACCTCGTCGGTTTCTGGTGGGGTGATGTGTCACTGTCGAACGCCCTGTTCCGTCGTGACGCGGGCGAGTTCGCCGCCTACCTCGTCGACGCCGAGACCGGTGAGCTACGCGAGAAGCTGTCGAAGGGCCAGCGCGAGCACGACCTCGACATCGCGCGGGTCAACATCGCCGGGGAGCTGATGGATCTGCAGGCCGGCGGCATGGTGCCCGACGACATGGACCCCATCGAGGTGAGCAACACGATCGTCGAGCGCTATCACGAGCTGTGGGAGGCACTCACGCAGGCCGAGCGTTTCGATGCCTCGGACGCGTGGCGCGTCGAACAGCGCATCCGCTCGCTGAACGACCTCGGCTTCGACGTCGGCGAGCTCGACATCACGACCGACATCGACGGCACGACGATGTCGATCAAGCCCCAGATCGTCGAGGCCGGCTACCACACGCGCCGCCTGCGTCACCTCACCGGTCTCGAGGTCGGCGAGAACCAGGCGCGACGACTGCTCAACGACCTCGTCAGCTTCACGGCGAGCAAGAATCGCCAGAACGACGACGAACGCGCCGTCGCGCACGACTGGCTCGCGACGATCTACGAACCGATCACCCGCACGGCACCGCCGCAGTTGCGTCAGAAGCTCGAACCGGCCGAGATGTTCCACGAGGTGCTCGAGCACCGCTGGTACATGTCGGAGCGTCTGCAGCGTCACGTGACGATCGAGGAAGCCGTCGCCGACTACGTCGAGAACATCCTGCCGACGAAACCGGACGAGCAGAACGTCATCGCCCCCGACGCAACGCCCCTGCAGATGACCGCGCGCTGAGCGCGGCGCCCCGGTAACCTCGTGTGCGAAGGAACACAGGAGGGATCACCATGAGCAACAACACGAATGGATACGGCAGCCAGCCGTACGGTCAGAATCCGCACGACCCCGCCGCGCAGCCGGGCCAGTACGGCGGCGCGCCGCAGGGCCAGCCTGCTTATGGACAGCCGAGCCATGACCAGCAGGGTTACGGCCAGCCTCAGTACGTCCAGCCTGCCCAGCAGTACGGTGACGCGCAGTACGGCGCGCAGGGCCAGCAGTACGGCGGCGGCTACGGCCAGCCGGACGCCTACGGCGCACCGGGCTACGCCCAGCAGTACGGTCAGGGCGCGCCGAACATGCCGATCCTCGCGAGCTGGGGTTCGCGTGTCGGTGCGGCGTTGCTGGACTGGCTCATCACGATCCTGCCGACCATCATCTGCGTCGGCATCGCGCTCGGCACCGGAGATTTCCTCAAGGACGGCTGGGACGCGCCGGGCGCCGACCCCACCGATCCCTTCACGGACCGGGCCTGGGCGTTCATGGGCGCGGGCACGCTGCTCGGTCTGCTGTTCCGTCTCTGGAACGAGGGATACCTGCAGGGCAAGCGAGGCCAGAGCATCGGCAAGAAGGTGCTCAAGATCGGCGTCATCAACGAGCGGACCGGCCAGTACCTGGGTGTCGGCCGTGGTCTCGGCCGCCTCGCCGTCGACATCCTGATCTCGCTGCCGTCGCAGCTGATCCCGCTGCTGTTCTTCATCCCCCTGCTCAACTACCTGTGGCCGCTGTGGGACGACAAGAACCAGACGTGGCACGACAAGGCCGTCCACTCGCTCGTCGTCCGCACGGCCTGAGCGGCCCACCCGCCATCGGCGCCTGACGAGAAGGAACGGACATGAGCAACGGATACGACCCCTACGTTCCGCCGCCCGAGCACGGTGGCGCCCAGGGGTACGGCAGCGGCGCGCAGTCGCAGCCGGGCCCCCAGTATCAGCAGTACCAGGGCCAGCCGTACCAACCGCAGGGCTACCAGGGTGCGCCGCAGCCCGGCCAGCCGTACCAGAACCAGCCCTATCAGGGGCAGCAGTACGGTGCGCCCGCTCGACGGCTGGGGTCCGCGCCCTACGGTTCGTGGGGGTCGCGCGTGGGCGCCTACCTCATCGACAGCCTGCTGTCGGCCGTCCCGATGATCGTCATCTCCGGTCTCGGATTGTGGCTGGCGTTCAAGGACAGCTACTCGGTGGAAGACATCAACGGCAACTCGACGCTGCACAACGTCTCCGGCGGCGGTGTCGCGTTGGCGCTGCTCGGTCCGCTCGTCGCGTTGCTGTTCAACCTCTGGAACCGCGCCATCCGTCAGGGCAGGACGGGCCAGAGCCTCGGCAAGAAGATGCTGCACCTCAAGGTCGTCGACGAGCGCACGGGTCAGCCGACGGGCGCCGGTGTCGGCTTCGGGCGTTACCTGCTCGAAGCCGTCGCCGGCGGTATCAGCGGCGGACTCCTGCTCATCGTCGACCTGCTGTGGCCGCTGTGGGATGACACCAAGCAGACGCTGCACGACAAGATCGTCCACACGATCGTGGTGCGCGGCGACTGACGCCCGCCCCACCGCGGGCGAGCCTCGAGCTCGCCTGACGTGAAACGGCCCGGTTCCCCTCTCCGAGGGAACCGGGCCGTTTCACGTCAGGGCACGCGTCAGCGCAGACGCTGGTGGATGTCCTCGCTCATGCGAACGATCGCGACGTAGAACTCGAGCGTCATCCGGATGAAGACGAGGTACAGCAAGATGAGGACGGGGCCGATGATGAGAGCGAGCAAACCCGACGCCGCGTTGTCCGCGAAGCCGCCGATGACCATGAAGACCCACAACAGCCCCAGGGCGCCGACGGAGATGGCGTAGGCGAACTTGACGATCTTCGGCGTGATGAACGTCGAGAACGAGAAATCGAACAGCGCCTTGAAGAACCCGGCGCCCGACAGGGACTGATCAGCGGGCACCTGCTGCCCGTACGCCTGGGCGCCGGCCGTGGGGTTGGCCTGCGTCTGGTTGTCGTAGGACGTGTGGGCGCCGTACTGGTTCGACTGGCTCTGGTGCGGCTGACCGTACTGCCCGTACTGCCCCTGGTCACCGGTCTGGTCGTACTGGTTCGGCTGACCGTAGTGGCCGGGGTTCTGGCCGTCGCCGGGCTGGTATCCGTCGTAGGAGTCGTGGTTCGACATGGTGAAGGTCTCCCTCTCGTTCATTATGGTGCCTGGACGTACCACGATACGGGGCTGGGAGCCTCCCGCATCCGACCCCGGGGGCTCAGCGCGTCGAGCCCAGCCCGCGGTTGACGGCCACCTGATACAGCGTCACGGACGTCGCGATGCCGGCGTTGAGCGACTCGACCGCGGAGCTCATCGGCACCGAGACGAGCTGGTCGCACGTCTCGCTGACGAGACGCGACAGGCCCTTGCCCTCGGAGCCGACGACGACGACGAGCGGCCGGTCGGCGAGCTCGAGGCCGGGCAGGTCGACGTCACCGTCCATGTCGAGGCCGATGACAAAGAAGCCCGCCTTCTTGAACTCCTTGAGCGCGGCCGTCAGGTTGCTCGCCTGCGCGACGGGGATGCGTGCCGCGGCGCCCGCCGACGTCTTCCACGCCGACGCGGTCATGCCCGCGCTGCGACGCTGCGGGATGACGACGCCGTGGCCGCCGAACGCCGCCGTCGAACGCACGATGGCGCCGAGGTTGCGGGGATCGGTGATGCCGTCGAGCGCGACGACGAGCGGCGTGCCGGGCAGTTCGGGGTCGATGAGGTCGCTCGGGTGCGCGTACTCGTACGGCGGCACCTGCAGCGCGAGGCCCTGGTGCACCGCGCCGTCCGTGAGCCGATCAAGTTCACCGCGCGGCGTCTCGAGCATCGCGACGCCCTGCTCCTGCGCGATCTTGAGCGTCTCGCGCACGCGGTCGTCGGAGTCGATGCGGCTCGCAACGTACAGCGTCGCGGCAGGCACGCCGACACGCAACGCCTCGAGCACCGAGTTGCGCCCGGCGATGATCTCGCTCGACGTCCGGTCGCGGCGCGCACCGCTCGAACGTCGCGCGTTGGGCGCGTTCTTGGCGGCGCCGGAGCGCTGCGCCGACTTGTACGCCTTGTGGTTCGGGCGCTCCTCCGCGCGCGGCGTCGGGCCCTTGCCCTCGAGCCCACGTCGGCGCTGACCGCCGCTGCCGGTCGTCGCGCCCTTCTTCGACGCTCCCTTGCGGATCGCACCGCGGCGCGATGAGTTGCCTGGCATCAGTCGTTGTCCTTTCGGCCCGTACGCGCCACGCTCCAGCGGGCGCCGTCGGGGGTGTCTTCGACCACGACGCCGGCGTCGGCCAGCTGGTCGCGGATGATGTCTGCTGTCGCGAAGTCCTTCGCCGCACGTGCGGTCTTGCGTTGCTCGACGAGAGCGTCGACGAGCGCGCCGAGCGCACGCTTCGTCTCGTCACCGCCGGCCGATCCGTTGCCCGACCACTTCGGGTCGAGCGGGTTGACGCCGAGGACGTCGGTCATCGCGGCGACCTGCAGCGCGAGCTCTTCGACGCGCCGCACATCGGCCTCGTCGATGGCGGTGTTGCCCTCGCGGATGGCGTCGAAGCACGCTGCGAGCGCGCCGGAGACGTTGAGGTCGTCGTCCATCGTCGCGACGAACGCCTCGGGCAGTTCGACGTCGGCGAGGTCGGCGCTCGTCAGGACGGCGTCCTCGCCGAGGGCGCGACGCAGGAAGCCCTCGATGCGCTCGACGGCGGCATTCGCTTCCGCCAGCGAATCGGACGTGTACTCGATCGTCGAACGGTAGTGCACCGAGCCGAGGTAGTAGCGCAGCACGAGCGGACGCACCGTCTTCGTCAGCTCCGTGACGGACAGCGTGTTGCCGAGCGATTTGCTCATCTTCTCGCCGCTCAGCGTCACCCAGCCGTTGTGCATCCAGTAGCGCGCGAAACCGAGACCTGCGGCGCGTGACTGCGCCTGCTCGTTCTCGTGGTGCGGGAAGCGCAGGTCGATGCCGCCGCCGTGAATGTCGAACGTGTCACCGAGCCAACGACGCGCCATCGCGGAGCACTCGAGGTGCCAGCCGGGGCGCCCCTCACCCCACGGCGTCGGCCAGTTCGCGGACGCCGGCTCGTCGGCCTTGCGGCCCTTCCACAGCGCGAAGTCGCGGGGGTCGCGCTTCGCACGCGGGTCGGCGTCAGCGGCGTCTTCCATGTCGTCGAGCTTCTGCCGCGTCAGCGCGCCGTACTCGTCGAAGCTCTTGACGTCGAAGTAGACGTCGCCCGAACCGTCGGCTGCCGGGTAGGCATGGCCGCGTTCGATGAGCAGTTCCATGAGTTCGACCATGTCGGTGACGTGCCCTGTCGCGCGCGGCTCGTACGTCGGTCGCTGAACGCCGAGGATGTCGAGCGCGTCGCTCGTCTCACGCTCGTGAAGGTAGCTCCACGCGAACCAGGGCTCCCCCGCCTCCGCGGACTTGCGCAGGATCTTGTCGTCGATGTCGGTGACGTTGCGCACGAGCGTGACGTCGTAGCCGTGACCGCGCGTCAGCCAGTTGCGCAGCACGTCGAACGCGACGGCGAAGCGCAGGTGACCGATGTGCGGCGAACCCTGCGTCGTCAACCCACAGATGTAGATGCCGACCTTGCCGGGCTCAACTGGTTCGAAGTCGCGCAGTTCGCGCGTGGCGGTGTCGAAGATCTGCAGGCTCACGCCGCACAGTCTATCGGCGACGCGCAGCCCTGACGCCCCGCCCGGGCCGCGCCTGCCCACCATCGAGCGGCGCAGCGTCGATCAGTGGCTCAGGAGATCCACTGCTGCCAGGTGAGGTTCCAGTCGCCCTCGCCGTTCGTCACGGAGACGGGGTTGTTCGTGCCCTTGGAGACGAACAGGTTGCCGGGCAGCACCTTGTCGTAGAACCACTTCGCGTCGGCGGCCGACAGGTGGAAGCATCCGTGCGATGTGTCCGCCTTGCCGATGAGGTCGTCCCAGGGTGCGGCGTGCAGGTAGGTGCCCGATTCGGAGACCTGAACGGCGTTGTTGATCTGCTCGTCGTAGTAGTTTGCATCGCCGGGCGTGCAGGAGATGCCGACGCTGCACGACGTCATGCGTACCGTCCGCTCCTTGCCCGTCACGACCATCTTGCCGGTGAGGCTCTCGAAGCCCTTCTTGCCACCACCCGACTTCATGACGCGGGTGACCTTGCCACCCTCGCTGACGGTGACCTCGTGCGTCGCGGGGTCGTACACCGCCTCGAGGTCGGAGGTGACGTCGAAGCCGACGTCACCGAGCGTGCCCGCGCCCCAGGTCTGGCCGATCGGCATGCCCTGGATCGAGCCGGTGACGGTGACGCTGTCGCCGACCGGCCACTTGTTCTTCGGGCGGTAGTCGAGGCGCGTCGGGCTTACCCAACGCCACGCGCCCTCCACGTTCGCCGTGTCCTTCACGGTGAACCGCTTGGCGACCTCGGCGCGCTGCGCCTGCGGCACGGCCTGGCTGAACGTCAGCACGACCGGCTGAGCGTTGCCGACGTTCGAGCGCTTGAACGGCGTGACGGCGTAGAGGCCGGTCGTGCTCTCACCGTTCGCGGCAGCGAGGAGGGTCCGCGAGTTCGACGCGCTCTGCCCGTCCGAGGTCTTGGCCGTGGCCGTCACGGTGTACGAGCCGCTCTTGGTCAACAGGCCGGCCGGCGTCCAGGTGCCCGCGCTCGCGTCGTAGTTGCCCTCGACGCTCTTGCCCGCCGCGTCGGTGACGGTGACGTCCGTGACCTGTGCCGAGCTCGAATCGGCGCCCTTCGCACTCACCGTCACCGGCTGCGACAACCCCAGGGGCGAGCCCTGGGCGACGTTCGAGGCGATGGTGATGGTCGCCGCAGGCGCGGCACTCGACGAACTCGCCGGCGACCCGGGCGGTTCAGCGCCCGAGTGCGTTCCCGCCGCCGAGCCCCCAGCGCCCGACGACACGTTCGCCGCGGGCGCCGAGTGATTCGTGTCCGAGGAGCATCCGGCGCCGACGGCCCCGAGCGTGATGACGCCGACCAGGATCGCCCCGGTGTGCACGAGGCGACGATCGGGGCGGGTGTGGGCGAGGGGCAGGCTCGACGGGCGACGCATCCTCTCAGTCTGCGCCACGTCCGTCGAACCACCGCGCAGGAACACGCGGGTCACCCTCGGATGCTCACTGCTCGGACC
Source organism: Dermacoccus sp. CCH2-D9 (assembly GCF_001556795.1). NCBI lineage: Bacteria > Bacillati > Actinomycetota > Actinomycetes > Micrococcales > Dermacoccaceae > Dermacoccus > Dermacoccus sp. CCH2-D9. The sequence continues at coordinate 7,476 of NZ_LSJT01000036.1, read as the reverse complement.
CGGCTCCGATCGTGGCGCTCTCGGCCGCGATGCTCGTCGCGTCACCGTGGCCCGTCAGGACGGTGGTGTGGCCCGGCAGCGTGAACAACGACGTGCGGATCGAGGCGAGCAGCGTGTCCTCGTCCGAGTACGACCGACCGGTCGCACCGGGGCCGCCCTGGAACAACGTGTCGCCCGTGAACACGACGTCGAGCGCCTCGAGGTACAGACAACACGCGCCCGGCGCATGCCCCGGGGTGTGGATGACGCGCAGGGTGGCCCCTGCGACCCGCAGCTCGTCCCCGTCGCTCAGCGACTCGTCGGGCGCCCAGTCGTACATCATGTCCCACAGCACGCGGTCGCCCGGGTGCAGGTGGACGGGCGCACCTGTCGCGGCGCGCACGTCGGCGGCGGCCGTGATGTGGTCATTGTGGGCGTGCGTGCACACGATGGCGACGACCTCGCGGCCCGCGACGGCGTCGAGGATGGGCGCCGCCTCGTGAGCCGGGTCGACGATTATCACCTGCTCGTCGTCGCCGATGAGCCAGACGTTGTTGTCGACGTCCCACTTACCGCCGTCGAGCTCGAAGGTGCCGGAGGTGACGACGCGTTCGATGCGCAGATCGCCGTCGGCGACGACGGCTTCCGGGCCCGCGGGGGCGCTCACAGTTCCACCACCGAACGCAGCACCGAACCCTCGTGCAGCTTCTCGAACGCCGACTCGACGGCGTCGATGCTGATGCGCTCGGTGACGAAGGCGTCGAGGTCGAAGCGGCCCTGCTTGTAGAGGGCCACAAGCGCCGGGAAGTCGCGCTCGGGCAGGCAGTCGCCGTACCAGCTCGACTTGAGCGCGCCACCGCGACCGAAGATCTCGATCATCGGCAGTTCGATCTTCAGATCGGGCGTCGGCACGCCGACCATGACGACGCGGCCGGCGAGGTCACGGGCGTAGAACGCCTGCTCGTACGTCTCGGGGCGTGCGACGGCGTCGATGACGACGTCGGCGCCGAACCCGCCGGTGAGTTCGCGGATCTTCTCGACGGCGTCGACGTTCTTCGAGTTGATCGTGTGGGTCGCGCCGAACTTCTTCGCCGTCTCGAGCTTCGCGTCGTCGATGTCGACGGCGATGATGCGCGCCGCACCGGCGATCTCGGCACCGGCGATGGCCGCGCACCCCACCCCACCGCAGCCGATGACGGCGACGGACTCACCGCGTTCGACCTGGCCGGTGTTGGCGGCCGCACCGAACCCGGCCATGACGCCACAGCCGAGCAGGCCGACCGCGGCTGCGTCGGACTCCTCGACCTTCGTGCACTGGCCGGCGGCGACGAGAGTCTTGTCGATGAACGCGCCGATCCCGAGAGCGGGCGTCAGCTCCGTGCCGTCCTCGGCCAGCGTCATCTTCTGCGTCGCGTTGGCCGTGTCGAAGCAGTACCAGGGCTGACCCTTCTTGCACGCACGGCACTCGCCGCACACGGCGCGCCAGTTGAGCACGACGAAGTCGCCGACCTCGACGTTCGTCACGCCCTCGCCGATCTTCTCGACGCGCCCGGCCGCCTCGTGGCCGAGCAGGAACGGGAACTCGTCGTTGATGCCGCCGTCGCGGTACGACAGGTCGGTGTGGCAGACGCCGCACGCCTCGACGTCGACGACCACCTCACCGGGGCCGGGGTCGGGCACGACGATGTCGACGAGTTCGACCGGGGCGTTCTTGCTGCGGGCGATGACGCCCTTGACCGTCTGGGACATATCGAAAGATCTCCTCGTGTGGAAGGTGGCTCGACGGGTCGGTGCACCGCTTCGAGGTGGCCTCGGCGCATGTGCCCGACTTTGGTTCCAATGTAGTGCCCGGCGCTGACAACCCCGTCATCACAAGGGTTTCGACGCCCCGAGGCGGGGAATCAGGAAGCCGCCGTCACGGCGTGACACAGCTCGAACGGGTGACGCCTCAGGCGCGCGGCACGATGAGCGCGGTCGCGATGGCCGCGATTCCCTCGCCTCGGCCCGTCAAGCCGAGCCCGTCGCTCGTCGTGCCGCTGACCGAGACGACCGCGCCGCCGAGCGCATCCGAGAGCGCGGCCTGGGCCTCGTCGCGACGCGATCCGATCTTGGGGCGGTTTCCGACGATCTGCACGGCGACGTTGCCGATCTCGTACCCGGCCTCGCGCACGAGGCGCGCCGTCTCGGCGAGCAGCGTCACGCCGCGGGCGCCGGCGAGTTCGGGGCGGTCGACGCCGAAGTGCTGCCCCAGGTCGCCCAGCCCGGCAGCCGAGAAGAGCGCGTCGCACAGGGCGTGCGAGGCGACGTCGCCGTCCGAGTGACCTTCGATGCCACGCTCCCCCGGCCATGTCAGACCTGCGAGGGACAGCTCCCGCTCGTCGTCGGCGAGCGGGTGGATGTCGACACCGATCCCGGTGCGCGGCAACGACATTGACACCGGCGACTCAGGCTGACCGGACGATGAGACGGGGTGCGTCATGACTGACCTCTCGGGTGGGTGTCGGTGACCTCGCCGGCGACGGCCTCGTCCGCGGCGAGCAGGTGCTCGGCCAGCACCATGTCGAGCGGCGTCGTCACCTTGAGGGCGAGATCGTCACCGGCGACGACGACGACGTCCGCTCCTGCGAGCTCGACGAGCGCGGCGTCGTCGGTGGCGTCGGCGCCGCAGGCGTGGGCCGCGAGCAGCACCGAGCGCCGAAAACCCTGTGGCGTCTGGATCGCGCGCAACGCGGCGCGTGCGGGAGTCGACGCGACGACCGTCTGTGCCTCCCGCGCCTCGACTAGCTTGATCGTGTCGACGACGGCGACGCCCGGCACGACCGCGTCAGCGCCGTCGTCGAGGGCCGCCATCACCCGAGCCACGAGCGACGGCGGCGCGAGGCACCGCGCTGCGTCGTGGACGAGGACGGCGTCGCACGACGCATCGAGCGCGGCGAGGCCCGCCCGCACCGAGTCGCTGCGCTCCGCGCCGCCGCCGACGCGCGTGACGAGGGTGGGGTCGAACTCGGCGAGAGCCTCGTCGAAGTCGCTCTCGTGCGTCGCCGGAGTGACGACGACGACGTGCGACACGCCGCCCGCCGCGAGGATGCGGCGGACGGCGTGCGTCACGAGGGGAGCCCCCCTCAGTGTCACGAGCGCCTTGGGTCGGCCCGCCTTGAGACGGGTGCCGAGCCCGGCGGCGACGACGACGGCTCCGGCGTTCAGGACGCGAGGACCTCGTCGAGCGTGGCTTCGGCCTTGTCCTCGTTCGTGTGCTCGGCGAGCGCCAGCTCGGAGACGAGGATCTGGCGGGCCTTGGCGAGCATGCGCTTCTCGCCGGCGGACAGGCCGCGATCCTGGTCACGGCGCCACAGGTCGCGCACGACCTCGGCGACCTTGATGACGTCACCGGAGGCGAGCTTCTCGAGATTTGCCTTGTACCGGCGCGACCAGTTGGTCGGCTCCTCGGTGTGCTCGGCGCGCAGCACCTCGAACACCTTCTCGAGGCCGGCCTTGTCGACCACGTCACGCACGCCGACGAGGTCGCAGTTCTCTGCAGGGACTTCGATGGTCAGGTCGCCCTGAGCCACGTTGAGCACGAGGTACTGCTTGTCCTCGCCCTTGATCTTGCGCACCTTGATCTCTTCGATCGTGGCGGCTCCATGGTGCGGGTAAACGACGGTCTCGCCGACTTTGAATTCCATGTGGTAATAGCCCCTTTCGCGACCCCAAGAATACCACGCAGCCGCGCCATTCCGGGCGAAACGGCGGCGTCTCCAACCTCGCCACCGGCCCATAGCACACCCCGATGAGGCCCCTTCGCAGGTGCGTGCGGTGCGCGACACGCGGCGAATGGCGAAAAAGTTGTGTGTCGATTCGGTCACCTCTGCACCCGGTGCGCGCATGCGCGCGGCGGTGGCGATACTCTTGGGCACGTGACGCGACGAATCATGAACCCCCAGCGCCGCCGCGCAGGCGTGCTTCTTGCCGCCGTGACGCTCGGCGCCACCCTGACCGGCTGCGGCCAGGTCATCAACCCGTACACGACGGAGCTGCAGTACGACCCCGCTGACGGTGTCTCTGCCACGGTGGGCGACCTCAAGGCCGTCAACCTGCTCATCGTCAACGACGACAAGACGCACAAGGGTGCTCTCGAGGGCCTCGTCTACAACAAGGCGAACGAAGATCGTCAACTGACGCTCTCCGTCGCGGGCACCGACACGCAGGTCACCGTTCCCGCAGGCCAGAGCGTGCGCCTCGACGGCAAGGCGAACGGCAACGGCTCCGCCAAGGTCAGCCCCGTCGAGGTCGCCTCGATCGGCGACTCGAAGCCGGGCGACCAGATCGACATGACGCTCAAGGCCACGCCCGGCGGCTCGACGCAGGTCGCCGTCCCGGTCGTGCTCGACCAGTACCCGTACGGCTCAGCCTCGGTCGAGCACGCCGAGGACGTCGAGCCGAAGGAGGGCCACGACGTCGGCATCAGCGAATCGACCCCCGCCCCCACGGGCGAGGAGGAGAAGGGCACGTCCGTCACGAGCCACTAGTGTTCGCGTCCCACGCCTGACGAAGGCCGGCATCCTGCGCGGGATGCCGGCCTTCGTCGTGCGCCGGGGGTGCGGGTGGTACGCAGGGTCCTCCGCGTCAGGCCTCGAGCTTGTAGCCGAGCCCACGCACCGTCAGGATGTGCTGTGGCGAGCCAGGGTCGGGTTCGATCTTGGCGCGCAGGCGCTTGATGTGGACGTCGAGGGTCTTGGTGTCACCGACGTAGTCGCTGCCCCAGACACGGTCGATGAGCTGCATGCGAGTGAGGACGCGCCCCTCGTTGCGCATGAGCATCTCGAGCAGTTCGAACTCCTTGAGCGGCATCGCGACGCCCTTGCCCCCCACAGTGACGACGTGACGTTCGACGTCCATCGCCACGGGCCCGACGACGAGCTCGTCGCTCTCGCCCGCCTCCACCTCGCCGCGGCGGCGCAGAACGGCCTTGATGCGCGCGAGCAACTCGCGCCCGGAGTACGGCTTCGTCACGTAGTCGTCGGCGCCCATCTCGAGGCCGACGACCTTGTCGATCTCGCTGTCCTTCGCCGTCAGCATGATGATGGGCACGCTCGAGCGGCTGCGCAGCTCGCGGCACACGTCGACGCCCGACATGCCGGGCAGCATGACGTCGAGCAGGACGAGGTCCGCGCCGCCGCGCTCGAAGGCGTCGATGCCCTCGGGGCCGGTGGCTGCGACGACGGCCTCGTAGCCCTCCTTCTTCAGCATGTACGCGAGCGGTTCCCAGTAGGACTCCTCGTCCTCCACGATGAGAATGCGCGTCACTGGACTTCCTTCGTCGGGGCGCCGCTCGTCGCGAGCACCGGGCGGGCTGAGGGGGTGAGGGGCGCGTCGGGGTCGGCGAGGTGGTGCTCGCGCTCGGCGCTCCAGCAGGGGAACTGCATCTCGAACGTCGAACCTACGCCCGGTTCGCTCCAGACGCGGATGCGGCCGCCGTGGTTGGCGCACACGTGCTTGACGATGGCGAGCCCGAGCCCGGTTCCGCCGGTCTGACGGGAGCGTGCGGGGTCGACACGGTAGAAGCGTTCGAAGATGCGCTCGACGTCGGCCGCGGACAATCCGATCCCCTGGTCGGTGACCTGCACGGCCACATCGTCGTCGTCGGTCGTGACGACCACGGAGATCCGCGTGTCCGCTGGTGAGTAGTTGACGGCGTTGCTCACGAGGTTGCGGATGGCCGTCGTCAGCAGGTTCTCGTCGCCGAGGACGACGTGCGATTCTTCGTCGGCGCGCAGCAGGACCTCGATGTTGCGGCTCTCGGCGAGCAGCCGTGTCTCCTCCGTCGCGCGGACGGTGCACTCGCCGAGGTCGACGGGCTTGGCCGCGGCGACGGTGTCGGCGCCCTGCAGGCGCGACAGGTCGACGATCTCCTGCACGAGGTTCGCGAGGCGCACCGTCTCCGTCTTCATGCGGCCGGCGAAGCGCGCGACGGCCTCCGCGTCGTCCGCGGCGTCCTCGACGGCCTCGGCGAGCAACCGCAACCCGCCGACGGGCGTCTTCAGCTCGTGCGAGACGTTGACGACGAAGTCGCGGCGCGTCTCCTCGATACGACGCGCCTGCGTCCTGTCCTCGACGAGCACGACGACGAGGTCGTCGTTGAGGGGGGTGACGCGGACGCCGAGGTCGACGCGGGCGTCGTCGATCGGGCCGCGCGGCAGGTCGAGGTCGCCTTCGACGGTGCGGCGTTCGCGACGTGCGAGGCGCACGACCTGCTTCATCTCCTCGTGCCGCAGGTCGACGTCGCGCACGAGTCCGAGGGCGGAGGCGTCCTCGCTCGAGGCGACGACGCGGTCAGAACGGTCGACGAGGAGCCAACCCGAGCGCAGCAGGCGCAGCAGGCGCGCGGCGTCCTGCGACAGCATGCGCGGCACGAGGTCGGTCGTCGACGCGGCAGGTGTGTCGATCAGGCTCGGCGCGGCCACGGCTGTCGCCGCGCCCCTCGTCTCCCCTTGCGGCGGTCGTTCGGGACGCCGACCGAGCGCGTATCCCCCGCCCAGGGCCAACGGAGCGGCGACGGCTGCACCGGCGGCGAGGGCGAGGAGGTCTGACACAGGGCAAGGGTACGCACACCATGACCGCGGGCGGCGCCCTGAGCGCGGGCGCCTCGCACATGTCGCCGGATGTTCACCTTCGCGCTTGTCTTCGTTCATGAGGTCATGGAAACGTCTGCTGGGAACCACCGCAGGGTGGTCATCCGCCATGCCTGCACGCGCTCCACGGAGCCAGCCTGAGGAGGACGCGAATGCGCGACGCATTCCACGAGGATCTCGACAAGATCTCCGACCAGCTCGTCACGATGACGACGATGGTGGCCACCGCTCTCGAGCGAGCCACCACCGCCCTGCTCGAGGGCGATCGCACCGTCGCCGAGAGCGTCATCGCCGCCGACGACGACATCGACACGCTGCGCCGGGAGATCGACGACCTCGCCGTCGACCTGCTCGCCCGCCAGCAGCCCGTCGCCACCGACCTGCGCATGGTCGTCACGGCGATGCACATGAGCTCCGACATCGAGCGCATGGGCGACCTCGCCCGTCACATCGCGAAGGTCGCCCGCATGGCGGCCCCGAACCTCGCCATCCCCGACGGCATGCGCCCGATCATCGCTGAGATGGCGGCCGTCGGTCAGCGTCTCGTCAAGGCGACCGGTGATGCGATCTCGTCCAAGGACGTCTACGCGGCCGTCGAGATCGGCCGTATCGACGACGCGATGGACGAGCTGCACAAGAAGGTCTTCACGACGTTGCTCGACAACTGGCAGCACGGCATGGAGGCCGGCGTCAACGCGACGCTGCTGTCGCGCTACTACGAGCGCTTCGGTGACCACGCCGTCGCCGTCGCCGACCGCATCATCTACCTCGTGACGGGTCGCTACGGCAACCCGGACGAGGGCCTCTCGCGCGACGCGCGCTGAGGATCAAGCTCTTCGTCGCGGGGCTGGGGTCCGAGCTTGCGAGG
>NZ_LSJT01000035.1:0-4824 GCF_001556795.1 Dermacoccus sp. CCH2-D9 | reverse complement strand
ACAATCGCCCCACCCAACTCGTCAAACAAGTTCAGACGCGTGACACTAGGTGCCCGGTTGAGCCCCAGAGGTGGTTTCGATGCGACGCTCAGGGCCGCGTCAGGCCTGTGATCGGCGACGGTCAGGCCGGCGCGTCGCCGTCGCCGGGATGGTCGGCGGTGTCGTGACGCTCGCGGCGGTCGCGCCGCAGGGGAAGCTCCGCGGTGCGGTCGCCGGCGTCGCCGCGGCCGTCGACGTCATCGTTCGAGGCGGTCTCAGACGCCCGCTCCCGCGGCTCGCGCTCGTAGCCGGGCCCCCGCCCGCCCTCCTGCCTGTGCGGCGGGTGGTGGCCGAGTTGATGCTCGACGAACTCGCCGACGGCGCCGACGCCGTCGTCGTCACTCGCGTCGACGCCGCCCGGGGCGAAGCGGTACGTGTTGTTGCCGATCATGAACAGGATCCACAGGCCGATGACGCCCCAGACCGCCACGACCCACAGGGGGCGGGTGAGGTCGACGCCGCCGAAATAGGCGATCGAGCGCACGGCGTCGACCCCCGCGCCGTTCGGCAGGTACGGGCCGACCGAGCGCCACGGCTCGGGCAGCACGTCATAGGCGAACGCACCGCCGGCGGAGGGGTTGCCGAGGATGACGAACAGCAGGATCGCGAGGCCCACGCCGAGCGAACCGAATGCCGACGTCAGGCCGAACGTGAACGTGCTGACGGCGAAGACGAGCGCCATGCCCATGGCGGACATCTTCCAGAACGGGCCGGGCAGCGCGTCGAGCATGTGCTGCGCCACCAGGGTGCCGACGATGCCCGAGAGCACCGCGTACGCGGCGAACAGCAGCAGACGCATGCGCGCCCCGATGGCGGTGTGCGAGCGGTTGCCGACGACGGTCGTCATCGACGCGGGAAGCAGGTAGGCGCCGACCATCCAGGCGAGGACGAGATAGAACGCGGCGGTTCCGCGGGCGTCGTCGGGCGCAGCCTTGACGACGTCATGCGTGACGAGGCCGCGCTTCGCGTTCTGTGACGTCTTCGTCGCGACGGTCTGCGCCACCTGAGCGCGCGAGGCGCCTTGAGCCGAGGCGTAGTAGAGCGTGTCCTTCGGGTTCTTCTCCGTCTTGCTCGGGTTGAAGACGTAGACGCCGACGGCCCTGTCCTTCTTCACCTGCTCGATGGCGGCCTTCTCGTCGGTGCTGATCGTCGCGAGCACGGGCTGACCGGCGATGGCGTTGAGCTTGTTCGCAATGTAGCCGGCGTTGCCCTCGGTGTGGCTGACGACGATGAACGGCGCCTTCTTCGCCTCCGGCTTGCCGAAGGCACCCATGTACGACAGCCCCATGAGGCCCTGCACGAGCACGCACATGAGCGCGAGCACGATGAGGCGGGGGGCGAACTGACGGATCTGCTCGCGAGCGGTGGTCTGTGCAGGAGCAGACTCGTCGAGACGCTGCGCCATGGGCTTCCTCCGAAGGACGGGATGCGGGCGGTTTGGTGGGGGCCAGCCGCTCGCGTCGCGGCGAGCTGCCGGGCCTTGGTTCAACCGTACTTGCCCAGGCCCCATCCAGTGACACTACACCTGTAGTGTCACCCGGAGGAAATCGCAGAACCCAGACAGATTTCGCTTGGCACTCACGCCGTGCGGCGCGCCACAACAGGACGCGACCGCTCTCGTCCTCGGCCTCGCCGCCCGCCTCAGCCGGCGGCGAGGAGCGCCGTCACCAGCTACGCGGGATGTTGCGCAGGTTGGAGCGGCCCATCGCGACGGCCTCGCCCGCACCGCCGTTGAGCACGATGCGCGACATGGCCGTCGCGAACCCGAACACCTGGTCGCTCGTGATCTTCGGCGGGATCGACAGTGCCATCGGGTCGGTGACGATGTCGACGAGGCTCGGGCCCTTGTGCGAGAGCGCCTCGGCGTACGCCTTCTCGAGGTCCTTCGGGTTCTCGACGCGGATGGCGTGCCAGCCCATCGCCTGAGCGATGGCGGCGTAGTTGACCTCGGGCACGTCGACGCCGAAGTCGGGCAGCTTGTCGACGAGCATCTCGAGCTTGACCATGCCGAGCGTCGAGTTGTTGAACACGGCGAGCGTCAGCGGCAGGTCGTAGGCGCGTGCCGTCAGCATGTCGCCCATGAGCATCGACAGGCCGCCGTCACCGCACATCGCGACGACCTGGCGGTCGGGATGCGCGAACTGGGCGCCGATGGCCTGCGGCAGCGCGTTGGCCATCGAGCCGTGCAGCATCGAGCCGATGAGGCGGCTGCGGCCCGTCGGCTGGATGTAGCGCGCGGACCACACGTTGCACATGCCCGTGTCGGCGGTGACGATCGCGTCGTCCGCGAGGGCCTCGTTGAGCAGCGACGCGGCGTACTCGGGGTGGATGGGGGTGTGCTTCTCCACCTTGCGGGTGTAGGCGCCCACCGCCTTGTCCATGAGCTTCTCGTGCTTCTTGAGCGTCTTGTCGAGGAACTTCGAGTTCTTCTTCTCCTCGACGAGCGGCAGCACGGCGTCGAGAGTCGCCTTGACGTCGCCCTGGATCGGCAGGTCGACGGCCGTGCGGCGGCCGAGCACCTCGGCGCGCGCATCGATCTGCACGGTGCGCGTGTCGGGCAGGAACTGGTCGTACGGGAAGTCGGTGCCGACCATGATCATGAGGTCGGCGTCCTCGATGCCCTCGGCGGCGGCGCCGTAGCCGAGCAGGCCCGTCATGCCGACGTCGAACGGGTTGTCGTACTGCACGAAGTCCTTGCCGCGCAGCGAGTGCCCGACGGGCGCCTTGGCCTTGCTCGCGAGCCGCATGAGTTCGTCGTGTGCCCCGGCGGCACCGGCGCCGGCGAAGATGGCGACCTTCTCCGCCGCGTTGATCTCGGCGGCAAGCTTCTCGACGACTCCGGCCGACGGCACGAGCACGCCCGGCTCGGGCAGGGCGACGGGCGTCACGTCGGAGGTGGCGGGCTCGTCGGCGATGTCACCGGGCAGCGTGATGACGGAGACACCCTTGAGCGTGACGGCGTGCTGGATCGCCGCTTGCACGACGCGGGGGCTCTGCACGGGCGTCGAGATGAGCTCGGAGTAGACGCTGCACTCGGTGAAGAGACGGTCGGGGTGGGTCTCCTGGAAGTAGTCCTGCCCGATCTGCGCACTCGGGATGTGGCTCGCGATGGCGAGCACGGGCGCGCCGGAGCGGTTCGCGTCGTAGAGGCCGTTGATGAGGTGCAGGTTGCCCGGGCCGCAGGAGCCCGCGCAGACGGCGAGTTCGCCCGTCACCTGCGCATCGGCGGAGGCGGCGAAGGCGGCGACCTCCTCGTGGCGCACGTGGATCCAGTCGATGCCGCCCTTCGCGCTGCCGCCGGTGCGGCGCACGGCGTCGACGATGGGGTTGAGGCTGTCTCCGACGATGCCGTAGATGCGGCGCACACCGGCGGCCTGGAGCTGGGAGACGATCTGTTCGGCGAGCTTCATCGAGCTGACTCCTCCGGCGGCACCTGCCGCCTCGTTCGTGAACACGTTTGATTTCAGTCAAGTACGCGCGGCAGATCCCGTCAACGAGTTTGCGATGTGAACTCTGGCATCCGCCACCGACAACCCCGTCATTCCGCGGTTTTCGACACCTTGCGGCACCTGTCGACGTGACGAAAGAGGCATTCGCAGGCACCCTGCCGACAAGGTGCACGCCGCGCGTCACGCCTCGACGATGTTCTGGCCCAGGTATCTCCCCGGACGCGGGGCGCTCGGCAGCAGGTACACACCGGAGCCGATGGGCGTCGTCCAGGTGTTGAGGAGGTCGGCCTCGGCGAGGCGGCGCTGGATCGGCACGAACTGCGCGGCCACGTCGGCGCAGAACGCGACGAAGATCAACCCGCGGTCGCTCGTGCCGTCGGCGCGCGCGTCCTCGTAGTTATAGGGGCGGCGCAGGATGCGCTCCCCCGTCTTCGCCGGCCGCGCCCGCGGCACGTGCGCCGCCGGGTTGATGACGCTGAGGCCGAGCTCGTCGGTCTTCTCCAAGTCGATCGGGTCGTGCGGTGACGCGCCCGTCAGCGGGGCACCGTTCGTCAGCCGCCTGCCGATCGCGTTCTCCTGGGAGGCACGATCGAGGGTCTGCCACACGTCGACGTCCATGCGGATACGGCGGATCACCATGCCGGTGACGCCCTCCATCCACGGCGCGGCGGTGGTGGCGGCGTTCCACACGCGGTCGGCCTCGTTGCCGTCGACGTTCGGCTGCTCCTGCCCGTCGAGCTGGCCGAACAGGTTGCGCGTGACACCTGCATCGCTCGGGCGCGCGCCGGCGTGGAAACCGCGCTGCTGCCAGCGCGGCGTCGCGATGCCCTTGAGCGCGCTGAAGAGTTGCGTCGCCGCGTGACTCACCCCGACGGGGTTGGCCGCGTCGATCTGGATGACGAGATCCGTCTGATCCCAAGGCTTCTCGAACCGATCGATCGGCATCGTGGGGATCGGCGCGAGCCACGACGGAGCCTTCGCCCTCATGCCGCGCAGCGTGAACACGCGCGGCCCGAGGCCGACGGCGATCGCGACGCCGCCGGCATCGAACGCGAGTTCATGCGCGACGTCGGGCAGCGGCGTCGACCCCGCGACGAAGCGCGACGCGGTGTCGTCGACGACGACGAGCGCACGACGCAGGTCGTCCTTCATCGCATCGCGCGCGAGGTCGAGGCCGATCCAGTGCGCGTGCGTGCCGGGCTGCGTCGTCACACCCGACTGACGCGGCGCACCGCTCGGCACGTGCCAGCGCGCCGGATGAGCCGACGCGCTGGCACGCGCGCCCTGAGGGGCCGAGGCACTCGAGGATCCCGAACCTACCGCCCCAGAACCTGGC
>NZ_LSJT01000034.1:0-13527 GCF_001556795.1 Dermacoccus sp. CCH2-D9 | reverse complement strand
TGGGCCTCATCCCACGATGTCTTCACCGATAGCCTGAACACCATCAATGGTGCGTTGACCGGTTGAATCCGCCGTCGTTTCTGCACCACTCAAGCTGGGGTGGGTCTGCACGTGGTCATGCCCCGGTCAGGGGGTAGCAGAACGACGTGCAGAACCTCGCGGCGCAGAACGTCAGTGTCGACAACCGGTCCGAGACAGCCACTACGGGACTCAAAGAGGCGCCCACCGCTTCAGTGTCGACTCAGCCCTCGACCACGAGCGAAGCGTCGACCTCGGTCGGCAGGCCACCCTCGGGCAGCTTCGACGGCGCGACGATGCGCACGATCTCGTCGAGCACGCGCCGCACGTACTTCTCCCCCACCCACAGGTGCTTCGCGCCATCGACGCCGATGACGTCAGCCTGCGGAATGGCCGCGAACCGCTCGCGCGCCTCGTCGGGGCGCAGGTTGTCATCCAGTTCGGGCACGAGCGCCGTCACCGGCTTGCGCGATTCGGCCCACGCCGCCAGGTGCTCGGGCTGCGACCACCGCAGCGGCGGCGACAGCAGGATCGCGCCCTCGATCGACGGATCGAGCCCGTGCATGAGCGCCAGATCCGTGCCGAAGCTCCACCCCACCAGCCAACGATTGGTCAGCGCCGGCGACTCGTGGAACTCCGCGAACTCGATGGCGGCGGCGACGTCGAAACGCTCGCCGTCAGCCGAGTCGAACGCACCCTCCGACGTCCCGCGCGGCGACGACGTGCCACGCGTGTTGAACCGCAGCACCGCGATGTCCGCGAGCGCCGGCAGCCGGTTGGCGGCCTTCTTGTAGACATGGCTGTCCATGAAACCGCCGTGCGTCGGCAGCGGATGCAGCGTGACGAGCGTGGCCACCGGGTCTCGCTCGAGCGGCAGCGCCAACTCACCGACGAGCGTCAACCCGTCGGCGGTGTGCAGTTCGACGTCCTGACGGCGCGCAGCGAGCACCGTGTTCGAGCGAATCTCCTGCAGGCTCAACGCCCCTCCTCGACGATCACGACGAAACCCGGACTTCGTCGTCCGCCCTCGACCCTATGCGACCGCGAGCGCACACTCACCGCCACGAACCCCGCGGCGGACGGCGATCTCGCGCTCGCCAGCAACTCGTGTGCCAGTGACGACGATCCGTCACGTCACCCAGCCGATCATTCGGCCACACGACGACGTGCGGCAGCGATGACGCCAACTGCTGCTGACACCCCGGGCACGTGTAGATCTTGCCGTCGGCGTTACCGCGCAGGACCCGCACCGTCCACTGGCCGCCCGCGTAGGTCTGCACCGTGTCGACAGGACGAAACGCGCGGCTCACGTCGCCGCGCGTCTCGTCCTGCGCTCTGTTGTTGCGCCGTGGCATCAGCCTCGGAAGGACCGCTCCGCGAGCAGGTGCTCCGTCAGCAGCGGCGACGGCACGAGGTGCGTCTCCCCCGCCTCGAAGTACATCTCCGACAGCACACCGGAGACGTCGTCGTAGCCAGCCTCGTCGAGCAACTCGAACGGGCCCTTCGGGTAACCGCAGCCGGCCTTCATCGCCGTGTCGATGTCCTCGACGCTCGCGTAGCCCGAGTCCAACATCTTCACCGCGTCGTTGAGGTGCGGGTAGAGCAGCGCGTCGACGACGAGGCCCGCGCGGTCCTTGCCGACGACCGGCGTCCAACCCGCAGCCGCGGCGAGCGAGCGAACGGCCTCGACCGCGTCGTCCGCGATGGCGACGCTGCGGCCGATCTCGAGCACCTGGCCGGCGCGCTGCTTCTCACGCAGGACGACGGGAACGACGCGCGCATCGAGCGACGGCTCACCGGTCGCGGCCTCCGTCGCCGCGCCCTCACCGAGCGTGGCGATGACGCCGCCGTCACCGATCGCGTCGCGCACGGCGCGCATGAGCGGCTTCTCATCGATCTGCAGCGCGTGCTCGGAGACGTCGCCCTCGACATGACCGCACGAGCACTCGTCACCACAGGCGCACGAGCCGCCGCAGCACCCGTCATCCTCGACGCCGCCGTCGACGGCGAAGACGAACGTGACGTCCTCGAGCGCCGACGCCTCGTCAGCCGCCGTGACCCGCACGAGCTCGAGGCCCGCTGACGACATCTCCTCGGCGAGCGAGTCGACGAGCTCACCCTCGCCGACGAGACCGACGCGGCCACTGTGCGCCTTGCTCTCACCGGGCGTGCGCTCGTCGGCGACGAGGGTGCCCGAGCCGGCCGCCTCGTACGTGTAGAAGCCCTTGCCACTCTTGCGACCGAGGTAGCCGGCCGCCACCATCTGACGCAGCAGCGGCGGCGACGCGACGCTCGGATCATGTGTCGCGTCGTACAGCACGCCGCAGACCTCGTGGACGACGTCGAGGCCGATGAGGTCGCACAGCGTCAGCGGGCCCATCGGGAAGCCGACACCGGCCGCCATCGCAGCATCGAGGTCCTCACGGGAGGCGAGACCCGTCTCGTAGGCGCGGATCGAACGCGCGAGATAGGCGATGAGCAGCGCGTTCGCGACGAAGCCCGCACGGTCGCCGACGACGACCGGCTTCTTGCCCAGGCGGACGGCGAGTTCGCGGACGTCCTCGACGACCTTCACGCCCGTCAGCAGCGAGTGGATGACCTCGACGAGCGGCAGCACCGGCGCCGGGTTGAAGAAGTGCATGCCGATGACGCGCGACGGCTCCTTCGTCGACTTCGCGATCTCGGTGATCGACAGCGACGACGTGTTCGTCGCGAGCACACAGTCGTCACGAACGATGTCGTCGAGCGTCGTGAAGATCGACGTCTTGATCTCGAGCAGCTCCGGCACCGCCTCGATGACGAGGTCGGCGTCCTTCATCGCGGCGAGGTCGTCGCCGAACGCGACGCGGCCGACGATCTCGTCACGCTCACTCTCGGAGAGCTTGCCCTTGGTCACGGCACGCCCGAGGGATTTCGTGAGGAACCCCTTGCCGCGCTCGGCGAGCTCCGCCGAACCGTCGACGGCGATTACGCTGAGCCCCGCCTTGGCGAAGACTTCGACGATGCCGGCACCCATCGTGCCGAGCCCGATGACACCCACTGTGTTGATCATGCGCCCAGTCTTTCAGATGCGACGACCAACCGCTCGTGGGACGATCTACCGCGTGATGACCTCATGATCTTCGGATTGCTCGGCGCCCTCGTCGCCGCCCTCGCCTACGGCGGAGCGACGATCGTCCAGGCGATCGGCGTGGCGCGGATGAGGGAGGCGCCCGACGGCGCCGACCTCATCACCCGTGCGCGCTTCGGCTGGCTGTACGGCGTCGGCCTCGCGCTCGACGGTGTGGCCTTCCTCGCCTCGAGCGGCGCCCTGCGCACCCTGCCACTGTTCCTCGTGCAGTCGGTCATCGCCGGGTCGGTCGCGGTGACGGCCGTGCTCGCCGTCGTCGTCCTGCACGCCAAGCTGACGCGACGCGAGATCATGGCGCTCGTCGGAGTCGGCGTCGGTCTCGTCATGCTCGCCGTCTGCGCCAAGGAGGGTCACGCCACCGGGGTGCCGACCTGGCTGGCCCCCGCCGCGCTCGTGGTCGCGGCCCTCCTGGTGCCGTTCGGGTACGCGGCGTATCGCGCCCGCAACAGCGCGCTTCTCGCCGTCACCGCGGGGCTCGGATTCGCAGGTATCGCGATCGGCGCGCGCATCCTGCCGTGGGACGGCAACGTCCTGCACACGATCGCGAGCTGGCCGTTCTGGGTGCTCATCGCCCACGGCATCATCGCGATGACCGCCTACGGCTTCGCCCTCGACGCGGGAGAGGCGACGTCCGTCGCCGCCATCACCTTCGCCATCGAGACGGTGGTGCCCGCTGCCATCGGCCTCGCCCTGCTCGGTGACGCCGTGCGCGGCGGCACGTGGCCGCTGGCCATCGCGGGGTTCGTCGTCACGCTCGGCAGCTGCTTCGTCCTGGCCGGGCAGTCGGAGCCCGACGCGTAAGGTTGTCCGGTGCGAATCGTGATTGCCGAATGCAGCGTCGACTACGAGGGACGCCTGCAGGCCCACCTCCCCCTCGCCAAGCGCCTGCTCATGGTCAAGGCCGACGGCTCGGTGCTCGTCCACTCCGACGGCGGCTCCTACAAGCCGCTCAACTGGATGGCGCCGCCGTGCACGATGGCCGAGGTCGAACCCGAGGACGTCGAGGTCGCCGACGGCGTGACGAGCGTGTGGCTCGTGCAGCACGGCAAGTCGGACGACCGGCTGCGCATCCGGTTGCACACCGTCCATCACGACTCGGCCCATGACCTCGGCGTCGACCCGGGCCTCGTCAAGGACGGCGTCGAGGCGCAGCTGCAGAAGCTGCTCGCACAGCACATCGAGACCCTCGGTGAGGGCTACACGTTGATGCGGCGCGAATACATGACGGCGATCGGGCCGGTCGACATCATGTGCAAGGACTCGGGCGGAGCCACCGTCGCCGTCGAACTCAAGCGCCACGGCACGATCGACGGAGTCGAGCAACTGACGCGCTACCTCGAACTACTCAACCGCGACCCGCACATCGCCCCCGTCAGCGGCGTCTTCGCCGCCCAGACGATCAAACCGCAGGCCCGCACGCTCGCAGAGGATCGCGGCATCCGCTGCGTCGTGCTCGACTACGACGCGCTCAAGGGCATCGACGACTCCGAGCGCCGGTTGTTCTGATCCGCCTCGAGGTTCGGGGGTGCTCAGGTCGCGAGGCCAGGCGCACGCGTGCGTCGTGGCTTCGCCACGCGTCAGGCAGTGCGCGCCAGCGGGACGTAGCCGCAGGCGCCGGAGACGTTCATGACCCGGTCGAGGCGGGTGCCTGCGAGGAAACGGCACAGACGCGGCGAGGCATCGGCGACGACGAGGCGACGCCGCCGACGCTCGGCCCGGTGATGCGCGCCGACGATGACGCCCAGCCCGGCCGCATCCCACACCTGCGCGTTGGCCAGGTGGACGACGAGGTCGCCGTCACCGCCCGCCAGTGCGGTGTGCAATGCCGTGCGGACGCGGTCGCTGGTGCGTGCGCTGACGGGGCCGTCGATGATGAGCTCCCGCCCGGGGACGGGGTGGTCGATGACGAGGTGCGCACCCATCGCGAGTGTCTCGGAGCGCGACGCGTGCGTGCGCCTCGTCGTCTCGGCCATGATCGTCCCCCTCGTCACTCGCCCGTGCGGGCCGAGCTGTTCGTGGACGGCCGGCGCGTTGCGCGCCCCACCCGGCGTGGAGGCGTCGCCTCCGGCGGGTGCCGTCACTGGTAAAGACGCGCGGCGCCGGGTGAAGGTTCGCCACGCGGCGTAACGAAGTGGCAACGGTCTGAACGCCTCCGATCGGGCGCACGTGACACAGTGGGGGCATGGTGGTTCTCAGCACGATCTACACCCGCACCGGTGACGACGGGAGCACGGGCCTCGGCGACTTCAGCCGGACGTCGAAGAACGACCCGCGCCTCGTCGCCTACGCCGACACGGACGAGGCGGGCGCCGCGCTCGGCCTCGCGCTCACGTGTGCCCCCGATCTGCCTGAGCGGCTGCGCCCAATGCTCCTGCGCATCCAGAACGACCTGTTCGACGTCGGCGCCGACCTGTCGACACCCCTCGTGACACAGCCCGCGCACCCTCCCCTGCGCGTCCAGCAGGAGTGGATCGACGAACTCGAGACCGCCTGCGACGAGTTCGGTGCCGACCTGCCGACGCTGCGTTCCTTCGTCCTCGCCGGCGGCACTCAGGCGGCGGCCTATCTCCACCTCGCGCGGACGGTCGTGCGGCGCGCCGAGCGTGCCTGCTGGGCGGCCATCGACGCCCACGGGAGCGAGAGCGCCGAGCCCGACGACGAGCGTCCCGGCGGCGTCAACCCGCTGACGGCCAGGTACCTCAACCGGCTCTCGGACGCCCTGTTCGTGTTCGCGCGCTACGCCAACGCCCAAGGCCCGGGCGACGTGTTGTGGCAGCCCGGCGGGGGGCGCTGAGCCCCAGCCCGCTCCAGACGTGGGGTGCGGCCGACAGGGCGGCCTTGAAAAGGAGGCGCGCTCTCCGTGCCAAACCCGACCATCGCGGCGGTCGAGGCCGCGAAAGCAATGCCGCTGGGCGGGACGTCGACCGTCAGAGACGCCGGACGGGGGTCTCAGACCAGGGCGTCCGCGTGCAATCCGGGCGGTGCGGACTCGCTCCACGAGCGCATCGCGGTGTAGTCACCGGGCGCCATGGCGATGGTGAAGGCCTCTTCACCGCAGCGCACGTCGACGCTCACCGCGTCACCCGACAGGGCCGCCGGGCGGTCACCGTCCGCGAGCTGAGCGCGCGAACCGAGGAAGAAGTCGCCGCGCGCCCAGGTGCGCCGCGGCGACATCGTCATCGAGCGGAACGAGAACCACTCGAGACGATCGTGGCGGTACCGCACCATCCCGGTGCGCCACGACGCGCCGGGGTAGCGAACCGCCATGACGGCGAGGTTGCCGTCGCGGCCGATGGCGCGCGTGCGAAGCACCATCGCCGCCAGAGCCAGCAAGACCAGGATGACGGCCAGCGCGAGAGTGATCTCGCCGGCCGTCATCGCTGAATCCATGGTTCGAAACCGCCTCAGACCCCGGCCATCTCGACGTGCTGAGCGACGACCGTCACCACGTCCTTGTCAACGGAGAGGAATCCGCCGTCGATCTTGACCGTACGACGCTCGCCCTGCGCGGGCACGACGACGACGTCGCCCTCGACGAGGACGGACAGGATCGGCTGGTGACCGGGCAGGATGCCGATCTCACCTTCGGTGGTCCGTGCGATCATTCGGCTCGCCTCGCCCTCCCAGACCTCACGGTCGGCAGCGACGAACTTGACGTTCAGGGTGCTCATGCGGGCTTCCTCTTCGAGTCGGTGATTTCCCCCATGATAGCGGGCGAATCGGGCCGGGGCGCGCGGCCCACCCGGTGGGTGTGCACGCCCGTGCGACAGGGGTCGTCAGCGACGCCCGTCCGCGTGCGCGTCGGCGTCGGCCGACGCGCCGCGACGGACGCACCTTCGTGCGGCAGCGGCGCGAGCGGATCGGCGAGCGCCCCCGAAACCCGCGCCCCGGCGCGCATGAGGTGGAACACGACGACCGCCGCGAACGTACCGAGGGCGATGCCGGCAAAGGCGACGTCACCGATCGTCCACGTGTAGTCGGCGATGCCGACGATGAGCGCGACCGCAGCCGTCATGAGGTTGACGGGGTTGGCGAAGTCGACGCGGTTCTCCATCCAGATGCGCACGCCGAGCATGCCGATCATGCCGTAGAGGACCGTCGCCGCTCCCCCGAGGACGCCGGGCGGGATCGTCGAGATGATCGCGCCGAACTTCGGCAGGAACGACAGCCCGATCGCCGTGATGGCCGCGACCCAGTAGGCCGCCGTCGAATACACCTTCGTCGCCGCCATGACGCCGATGTTCTCGGCATACGTCGTCGTGCCCGAGCCGCCACCGAAGCCGGCGAGCGTCGTGGCGAGGCCGTCACCGAGCAGCGCACGCCCCGAGACGTCGTCGAGGTTGCGGTCCGTCATCTGCGCGACCGACTTCACGTGGCCGATGTTCTCCGCGATCAGCACGAGCACGACCGGCACGAACAGCCCGACGACCGACCACGAGAACGACGGCGACGCGAAGTGCGGCAGTCCGATCCAGGCGGCGGAATCCACGGCGTCGAAGTCGACCTCACCGCGCAGGCACGCGACGAGATACCCGGTGAGCACACCGATGAGGATGCTGAGGCGCCCGAGCAGCCCCTTCGCGAGCATCGTCACCGCGAGGATGACGACCAGGGTGACGAGCGCCGTCACAGGCGCCTTCATGAAGTTGCCCTTCGCCGCAGGCGCGAGGTTGAGGCCGATGAGCGCGACGATCGTGCCCGTGACGACCGGCGGCATGAGCGCACGCAACCAGCCGTCGCCGGCGACCTGGACGACGAGCCCGACGAGCGCCAGAGCCAGGCCCGCCATGACGACGCCGCCCAGCGCCGTCGCCATGTCGTGCGCCTTCGTCGCCGCCGTCAGCGGCGCGATGAACGCAAACGACGAGCCGAGGTAGCTCGGCACGCGCCCCGCCGTCAGCAGCAGGAAGACGACCGTGCCGACGCCGGAGAAGAACAGCGTCGTCGACGGCGGGAAGCCCGTCAGCAGCGGCACGAGGAACGTCGCACCGAACATCGCGACGACGTGCTGCATGCCGATGCCGATCGTCTTCGGCCACGCCAAGCGCTCGTCCGGCGCGACGACGGCGTCACCGCGCGTGAGGTCGTCCTCACGCACCCGCCACTTCAGACCCAGATCCATCCCTGCTCCTCATTCCTGCGCGCCGCGACTCAACGACGCGCCCTGCTCACGATGCACGACGAAGGGCCGGGGGTCGAAAACCCCCAGCCCTTCGTCATTCTCACTCGCCGCCTCGGGGTCATCCCCGCCGCGGCGCGCGAATCAGTCCTGCTTGGCCAGCTCCGCGGCCTGACGCTCGACGTCGTCGAGGCCACCACACATGAAGAAGGCCTGCTCGGGGACGTGGTCGTAGTCGCCGTCCGCGATCTTCGTGAAGGCCTCGATCGAGTCCTGCAGCGACACCGTCGAACCCTCGATGCCGGTGAACTGCTTGGCGACGTAGGTGTTCTGCGACAGGAAGCGCTGGATGCGGCGAGCGCGGTTGACGAGGATCTTGTCCTCTTCGGAGAGCTCGTCGATACCGAGGATCGCGATGATGTCCTGCAGTTCCTTGTTGCGCTGCAGGATCGACTTGATGCGAACCGCCGTCTCGTAGTGCTCCTTCGAGATGTAACGCGGGTCGAGGATGCGCGACGTCGACGTCAGCGGGTCCACGGCCGGGTAGATACCCATCGACGCGATGTCACGCGAGAGCTCGGTCGTCGCGTCGAGGTGCGCGAACGTCGTCGCCGGGGCCGGGTCGGTGTAGTCGTCAGCCGGCACGTAGATGGCCTGCATCGACGTGATCGAGTGACCACGCGTCGAGGTGATGCGCTCCTGGAGCACACCCATCTCGTCGGCCAGCGTCGGCTGGTAACCCACGGCGGACGGCATGCGGCCGAGCAGCGTGGAGACCTCGGAACCGGCCTGCGTGAAGCGGAAGATGTTGTCGATGAACAGCAGCACGTCCTGCTTCTGCACGTCGCGGAAGTACTCCGCCATCGTCAGCGCCGACAGGGCGACGCGAAGACGCGTTCCCGGCGGCTCGTCCATCTGGCCGAACACGAGCGCGGTCTGGCCGAGGACGCCGGCCTCTTCCATCTCGACCATGAGGTCGTTGCCCTCACGGGTGCGCTCACCGACACCGGCGAACACGGACACACCACCGTGGTTGCGAGCGACTCGAGCGATCATCTCCTGGATCAGAACGGTCTTGCCGACACCGGCACCACCGAACAGGCCGATCTTTCCGCCCTGGACGTACGGGGTCAGCAGGTCGATGACCTTGATGCCCGTCTCGAACATCGTCGTCTTGGACTCGAGCTGGTCGAACGCGGGCGCCGTACGGTGGATACCCCAGCGCTCCTTGACCTCGAGCTGCTCGCCCTCTTCGAGGTCGAGGCAGTCACCCGTCGCGTTGAAGACGTGGCCGAGGGTGACGTCGCCGACCGGTACGGAGATCGGCCCGCCGGAGTCGCGCACCTCGGAGCCGCGGACGATGCCGTCCGTCGGCTGCAGCGAGATGGCGCGAACCATCCAGTCACCGATGTGCTGGGCGACCTCGAGGTTGATGTTCTTCTGCTCGCCGTTGAGCGAGACCTCGAGCGTCAGGAGGTTGTAGACCTCCGGCATCGTGTCGGCCGAGAACTCGACGTCGACGACCGGGCCGATGACGCGCGAGACGCGGCCCACGCCGCCCGCGGCCGGGGCCGCGGTTGCGCTTTCGTTGATGGTGGCAGTCATGAGGATTCCTTTACGTGAAGGCGGTCAGCTGGCATCGGCGAGGGCGCTGGCGCCACCCACGATCTCGCTGATCTCTTGCGTAATCTCGGCCTGACGGGCCTGGTTGGCCAGTCGGGTGTAGGTCTTGATGAGTTCGGTCGCGTTGTCCGTGGCGGACTTCATCGCGCGCTGGCGGGCAGCGAGCTCGGAAGCGGCCGACTGCAGGAGCGCGTTGAAGATGCGAGCCGTGACGTACTTCGGCAGCAGCGCATCGAGCACGCCCTCGGCGTTCGGCTCGAAGTCGTAGAGCGGAAGCGGTCCGTCGGGCTTGCCGTCGCCGTCGAGGTCGAGCTGACCCTCGGCCACCTCGAGCGGCAGCAGACGGATGACGCGGGCCTGCTGCGTCACCATCGACTGGAACTCGGTGTAGACGACGTGCAGTTCGTCGACCCCGCCACCCTCGGCACCGGCATGGAAGTCGGCGGTCAGACGCTCACCGATCTCCTCGGCGTTCTCGAACTTGGGGCTGTCGGTGAAGCCCGTCCACTCTGCCTCGTACTCGCGACGGCGGAACTTGTAGTAGCTCACGCCCTTGCGGCCGACGAGGTAGGGGACGACCTCCTTGCCCTCGTGCTCGAGCTTGGTGATGAGCTGCTGGGCTTCCTTCATCGCGTTGACCGAGTACGAGCCGGCGAGGCCGCGGTCAGCCGTGACGATGAGGACGCCGGCGCGCTTGACGTTCTCGCGCTCCGTCGTCAGTGCGTGGTCGATGTCCGACGTGGAGGACGCGACCGAGGAGACGGCTCGGGTCAGGGCCACGGCGTAGGGCGTCGACTTCGCGACGGCCTCGCGCGCCTTGACCACGCGCGAGGCAGCGATGAGCTCCATCGCGCGCGTGATCTTCTTGGTCGCCTGGACGGACCGGATGCGCTGGCGGTAGACCCGCTGCTGCGCTCCCATAGCTTTCCGCCTCTCTGTACTGGTGCTGGCTTGGGTGGTGGTGTCGACCTGGCGGCCGACCTCGGCGGGTGCTCGTCACACCCGCCGAGGTGCGATCACGAAGATCACGGCTTGTGCTTGGTGATCTTCTCCTGGTTGATGTGGTCCGCAGCGATCTCGTCGAACTGCTCGGAACCCTCACCACCGTGGTCGGACGACGCCTGGAACTGCTTGCGGAAGTCGTCCATCGCACCGGCGAAGACGTCCTTGCCGTCGTCGGCCAGCTTGCCGCTCTCGCGGATCGCCATCATGAACTCACCGTGGTTGCGGTGCATGTACTCGAGCCACTCGGCCTCGAAGCGCTGCACGTCCTCGGTCTTGACGTCGTCGAACTTGCCCGTCGTACCGGCCCACAGCGACGCGACCTGGTCCTCGACCGGGTACGGGCTGTTCTGCGGCTGCTTGAACATCTCCATGAGACGCTCACCGCGAGCGAGCTGACGGCGCGACGCGGCGTCGAGGTCGGAGGCGAACATGGCGAACGCCTGCATCTCGCGGAACTGTGCGAGGTCGACCTTGATCGAACCGGTGACGGCCTTCATGGCCTTCGTCATGGCCGCACCACCGACACGCGACACAGAGATACCCACGTCGACAGCCGGGCGCTGGTTGGCGTTGAACAGGTCGGCCTGGAGGAAGATCTGGCCGTCCGTGATCGAGATGACGTTCGTCGGGATGTAGGCCGAGACGTCGCCGGCCTTCGTCTCGATGATCGGCAGGCCCGTCATCGAACCGGCACCCAGGTCGTCCGACAGCTTCGCGCAACGCTCGAGCAGACGCGAGTGCAAGTAAAACACGTCACCGGGGTAGGCCTCGCGGCCCGGCGGGCGGCGCAGCAGCAGCGACATGGCGCGGTAGGCCTCGGCCTGCTTGCTCAGGTCGTCGAACACGATGAGGACGTGCTTGCCCTGGTACATCCAGTGCTGGCCGATCGCCGAGCCGGTGAACGGAGCAAGGTACTTGAAGCCCGCCGCGTCACCCGCCGGAGCGTTGACGATCGTCGTGTACTCCATCGCGCCGGCCTCTTCGAGCGTGGCGCGGACCTCGGCGACGGTCGAGTTCTTCTGACCGACGGCGACGTAGATGCAGCGAACCTGCTTCGACGGGTCACCCGTCTCCCAGTTCTGCTTCTGGTTGATGATCGTGTCGGTGGCGATCGTCGTCTTGCCCGTCTTGCGGTCACCGATGATCAGCTGACGCTGACCGCGACCGACCGGCGTCATGGCGTCGATCGCCTTGATGCCCGTCATGAGCGGTTCGTGGACCGACTTGCGCTGGACGACGGTGGGCGCCTGCAGCTCGAGGGCGCGACGGCCTTCGGCCTCGATGTCACCCAGGCCGTCGATCGGCTGACCGAGCGGGTTGACGACGCGGCCCATGAACGCGTCACCGACGGGAACCGAGAGGACCTCGCCCGTGCGCTTGACGCTCTGGCCCTCTTCGATGCCGCCGAACTCACCCAGGATGACGACGCCGATCTCGTGGACGTCGAGGTTCTGTGCGATACCGAGCGTGCCGTCTTCGAACTGAAGCAGCTCGTTGGTCATGGCCGAGGGAAGACCCTCGACGTGTGCGATGCCGTCAGCGGCATCGACGACGCGGCCGACCTCTTCACGGGAGGCCGCGCCGGGCTCGTAGGACTGAACGTAACCGTTCAGTGCATCCCGGATCTCCTCCGGACGGATCGAAAGCTCCGTCATCATCACTCCTTGTCATGGGCCCGCATCGGGCGCCGTGCTTCTTGGCTCAGGGCCGCGGATGCGGCAATTCTTTGGGCGTCGATCAGCCGGACAGGTGCGCGCGGGCCTCGTCGAGGCGACGCGCGATCGTTCCGTCGATGACGTCGTCACCGACAGCCACCTTGATGCCGCCGACGACCGAGGGGTCGATGACGACGTTCGTCTGCACGGGCTTGCCGTACATCTTCGTCAGAGCCGCGCGCAGCCGCTCGTTCTGCTCCGGGGTCAGCTCGACCGCACTCGTGACGATCGCGCTCGACTGGCCGCGGCGCCCGGCCACGCCCTCGAGGAACTCCTCGATGGCCCGCTCGAAACCGCGCCCACGGGGGGAGCCTGCGGCGCGAGTGGCGAGCAGCGCCGTCTCGGGGGCGACCTTGCCCTCGAGCAGACGGGCGACGAGCCCGGCCTTGTCCGCACCGCTGCGAGAGCGGTCGGACAGGGCATCCCTGAGGCCCGCGTCGGAAGCGACGGTCCGCTCGAAGCGGAACAGCTCGTTCTCGAAAGCATCCGCGCGACCGGCCTTCTCCGCCGAAGCGGTGGCGGCCTCGACCGCAAGACGCTCCAGAGCGTCACTGAGGTCGCGCTCGCTCGACCAGCGTTCACCGGCGACAGCCGTCACGACCGCCATCGCGTCGTAGCCGATCTTGCCGCTGAACAGACGCTGGACAAGGCCACGCTTGGCCTCGCTCTCGCGCGACGGGTCACCCAGCGCGCGACGCAGCGTCGCGTTGGAATCGATGACGTCGACGACCGCGAAGAGCTCACGAGCCGTGTTCATCGGGTCACCGGGGCCGGACAGGGTGCCGTTGAGCACCTGCCGGGCCGCGGAGAGAGCCGTCCTCGACGAACCCTGCATCAGGCTTCGACCCGCGTGCTGCCTGCGCTCGAGGCGGCGGCCTCGGAGCCGGCGGTGGCGGACTCGGGACGGATTCTGCCCG
>NZ_LSJT01000033.1:0-9153 GCF_001556795.1 Dermacoccus sp. CCH2-D9 | reverse complement strand
TGCGGCGCCCGCCGAAACGGCATTACTCAGCCTCTAACAAACCCGGGGCGATTCAAGGCGATCTATCAATCCCTCTACATCCAAGGCCGAGGAGCGTTGAGACGTGAACTCATCTTGTGCCTGCGCACCGGGCGTGCGCTGCGCGCCCCGCGGGCGCGCGCGCAGCGCACGACGTGGGCGCACGTCACGCCCGAAGCGCTCATCAGTGAACGGCCTGCTGAAGCCGACGACCGTGCAGTGCCGGGCCATTGGGAGGGCGACTTGATCATCGGGCTGGAACGCTCCGCGATCGGCACGCTCGTGGAGCGCACCACCCGCTACACGATGCTCGTTCACCTGCCCCGCGAGGAAGGCTATCGGCACAAGGAATCAGTGAAAAATGGGCCGGCCCTGGCCGGGTACGGCGCGATCACGATGAAGAACGCGTTGTCGACGACGATGACACGTCTGCCGGTGGAGTTGAGGCGTTCACTGACGTGGGACCGCGGCAAGGAAATGTCCGCGCACACAGCGTTTCGTGTCGAGACAGGCATCCCGGTGTTCTTCGCCGATCCGCACTCACCGTGGCAGCGCGGCACCAACGAGAACACGAACGGCCTGCTTCGTCAGTACTTCCCCAAGGGCACTGACCTGTCACGCTGGTCGGCACACGAGATCAACGCCGTGGCGCACACGCTGAACACTCGTCCACGCAAGAGCCTAGGGTGGAAGACACCTGCCGAGGCACTGAACGAGCAGCTAAAGTCTCTCCAAGAAGCCGGTGTTGCAACGACCAGTTGAATCCGGTCAGTACGTCAGCCTGGCCTACACCGACACGCTGGCCGAGCACGGCGTCGCGCCTTCCGTTGGGACAGTGGGCGACTCGTACGACAACGCCCTCGCTGAGACGGTCAACGGCTTGTACAAGGCCGAGCTGATCTACTCACGCCCCACGTGGCCATCGACATCAGCGGTCGAACTGGCGACGCTGGAGTGGGTGAGCTGGTGGAACCATCAGCGCCTACACGAGGCACTGGGCTACCGAACGCCGGTCGAGGTCGAAGCGGCTTACGATCAGTCCCAGACGAGAGCTCTCGTCACCACATAAGCGCGGAACGAAACCCAGGGCGCTTCAGGTCGAAGAAGCGGCCGGGGCGCACGTGCATGCGTACAAGGCCGGGCTCATTGGGGTCGCGTATCCATCCGTCGCCGAGGTCGTGGGCGGCCTCGAGCGGCGCGGTGTGTTCCTGGCACCAGGGCACTCGGCAGGCGCGCACGTCCTCGAACGTCGTGGTGGTCGTGGTGGTGGTCGTCATGGTCGTGCCTTTCGGTGGGGGGTGGGCTCAGGTGTCACGTTTGTTACACCTGCGCGTTCAGGCTTCTTCGTCGGTGGCGACGCGCTCGAAGCGTCCGTCGCGGTGTTCGACGATGACGCGGCCGAGGTCGACGAACACGGCGCGAGCGTCGGGGAAGTGCGCGATCTTGAGCGCGTGGCGGGTGGCGTCCATCGCATCGAACGCGGCAGTGACGGCGCGGGCGTCCCACGGGCTCGCGGTGCCTGCGATGGTGCGCTCGAGCAGCGTCTCGGTGGCGTCGTTGTGCGCCACGGCGAGGCTCACGAGGCGCGCGGCGTCCTGCGCGGCGCTCATGCGGCCCACCCCTCAGGGGCGTCGGTAGTGGCGACGACCTTTCCGCTGTCAGAGGGAAGGTCGATGACCTCACCAGTGGCTACGTCACCGACGAGCACGCCGCTGTTACGGGTTCCGTACTACCGGATTCGTGAATAGCCGCCGGCGGCATCGTCTCGAAGTGGTGCACCCACAGCAGCAGCGGCACCACGGCCATAGCCGCGAAGGGTGCGAGGTGGTCGCATAGGGCGCACCACACATCTAGAATCGGGTTCACGTTCAGCACTCCCATGCTGTTCGTCACGACCCCGGAGGCTGCAACCTCGCGGGGTCTCCACTTAGTCGGGGGTATTACGCGGCACAGCGCTTTGCCTGACGCTCAATCACCGCGCCACCACCTGAAATCCGCACAGCGCTAACGCGTTCTTAGTGCGCAACTACCTCGACTGAGAATCCTCGACTGAGAGTCGTGGACGAGGCGCGAGGCGTTCGCAGCCTCGCGCACGACGCCACCGGCCCACATCCACTCGAGTGGATGTGGGCCGGTTCGTCGTGTATGCCGTGTTACAGGGCCCTCGTTCGGGAAGTCTGGGCGTAGGGAAAACGCAGATATCCGCGACCTTGACGGGTCGAACGCCCGACCATCCGGCACACCGGACAAGCCAGAACGTCTGACGCACCGCGGAACCCACGCTCGAAGGGCCCCGCGGCGACGTCAGCTCCGTGCCCCGAACGCCGAGCGGGGCAGCAGCCACGCCCGCAGGCGAGCGCCGACGGAGGCGTCGGAGCGTGCTGCGCGCGTCACGCGTTCGGTCGTGGCAGCCATGCCCCGCGCAGGCGTCGGAGCGTAGCGCGAGTTCTCGATCGAGTGTGCCGCGCGTTCGACGGCCTGGACGAGGTGCGTCGACGCGCGCGGGTTGTCGTCGGCGAACCGGCCGGCCGCTTCCTGTGGGGATCGCTCGGTCATGATGACGTACCCGAGGTCGCGCAGGTTCCACACCATGCGGTGCCACAGCGCCTCGTCACGCTCGCGGGGCTCACGTGCCTGACGCACCAGGCGGTTGCGTCGCCACCAACCGAGCAGCGGCAATGCGCCGAGCAGGGCGATGACGGCCAGTGCGCCGAGCAGCGTCAGCAGGACGCGACCAAGAACGCCGTCGTCGTGGGGCGTCACCGGCGCGCCGTGCGAGGTCGACCTCGACGTCTGCGTCGTCGACGGGGCAACCGAACGAGTGGACGGCACGGGCGCGCTCGAGCTCGTCGTCGGGGCGCTCGACGACGACTTCGTCGCGGACGGGCTCGTCCGTGCGTAGGCCGGGGCCGCGCCCGAGCGCGAACCGGGCGTCGGCTCGAACCGCGTCCACCCCATGCCGGGGAAGTACAGCTCCGGCCAGGCGTGCGCGTCCGCGGCGCGGACCTCGTACTCGTTGCCACGCTTCGTGCCGGGAAGGAACCCGATCGCGACGCGCGCCGGGATGCCGAGCGAGCGCGCGCTCATCACCATCGCGGTGGCGTACTGGGTGCAGTAACCCTGCTTCGTCTCGAGGAAGTTGGACAGGGGGTCGAGCTGCGCGCCGTCGACGGTGCGGGTCGGGGCGAGCGTCAGCGAGTACGTGTAGGACGGGTCGGCGCGCAGGTGGTTCTGGATGGCGACGGCCTTGTCGAAACGCGAGGCCGCATCCCCGGCGCCGGAGGCGGTGAGCAGCGCGTCGATCCGCGTGCGGGCCGCCTGCGGCAGCGAAGCGACGTCGAGGTCGTCCTGCGTCACCCCACCGGTTCCGGCGCTGACGGCCGAGTCGTCGACGGGGCGCGCTGCCGCCGTGAACGTCCGGAAGATGACGGCGTACGCGGGCACCTGAGCGGCGAGGTGCGGCACGCCGGTCGTCGTTCCGACGTCGAAGGTGTCGTGGCCCTGGCCGAAGGCGGCGGCGCGCAGCGTCGTCGGCGCGGCGATGAACGGCGGCTTCATCGCGTTGAGCGTGACGGTGGCCTGCGAGCTCGTCGTCGGCACGGCCGGGTCGTAGCCGAGCGCCGGGAACTCGCTGTTGGCCTTCACCTTCGTCGTCGGCTCGTTCGTGCGGGCGCGCCACTGGCCGTCCGCGTACGTCGAACTCGTCGTCACCCGGAGCGGGCCGGGCTGTGAGTCCTCGGTCGTGTAGGTGAGGACGGGCGCCGCGTTGCGCGAGGACAGATCCTTGCTCAGGTCGAGCGATGTCGAGAAGTCCACGCTCGTGTCAACGCCCCGGGCCCCACCCTCGGCGAGAGCCGGAGTCGCGCGGGTCGGCACGTGCCCCGACAGGGCGGCGGTGCCGGCCACGGCCAGCACCGTCACGGCGGCGAAGACGGGCGCACCCGTCAACGTGCGGGAACGACTCGTGCTCAGCCACATCAGGAGCGCCCACGCGGCTGCGGCAGCAGCGAAGTAGGGCAGCGGCAACGTCTGACCGAGGGCGGTCGTCGCGAGCACGAACGGCGCCGCGACGGGCAGGACGGTGGCGGCCGGCAGCTTCGAGGTGCCCCCGACGTAGTCGACGACGAGGGCGACGAGCGCGGCGCCGAGCGTCAGCGCGGCGATGATGCCGGCGACGGCCGGCAGGGGAGCGACGGAGGAGTTGGCGACCTTCTGCGCCTCGTGGCCGGCGGCCCGCAGCGCGGACGGGGTCGGGGAGACCCCGTGCGCGGCGAGCGCCGCGAGTGGCGAGACCACGACGGCCGCCGCCTGCGCGAGCACGATGAGCCAGGAGCGTGCACCCACGCGTCGCAGCCCGGCGCCGATCGCCCACATGACGAGCGCGGCCACGACGATCGGCACGCCGACGCTGTCGGCCTTCGACAGCTCGACGAGGGGCCAGCAGGCGCTCAGGCACAGCAGCCCCAGGGCGACCTCGGCGAGGATGCGGCGGGTGGTCATCGAGCTCCTTCGGCGGGGGCGGTGGTGACGGGGCGCGCCTCGGGCACCGTGTGTGTGCTCCACCCGTCGGCGTCGAGGCGGGCGCGCATCGGCGTCACGGCATCGGGTGATCCGGCGACGAACGCCTCACCCCCGGACGGCGCCGGCCCCAGTGAGCCCGCGGTGTCGGCGTGGACGAAGACGACGTGTGCGGACGCGGCGTCGTCGACGAGGGGGCAATCACCCGCGACGGCGAGGGCGTCCATCGCGTCGTGGAGATCGCGGTAGGTCTCGGCGCCGACCCGCAGCGCGAAGGGCTGGTGCGCGCGGGCGCGTGCACTGAGCCACGAGGCGCAGGCTTCGACGAGGCCTTCCCATCCGGCGTCGACACCCGGGGTCTCGACGTGCCCGACGAGCCGGGCACGGGCGGTCTCGTCGGTCGGTGGGTCGAGCTGGCGGACGATGAGTTCACCGCGGCGAGCGGTGGCGGGCCAGTGCACGAGGCGCATGTCGTCACCGCGCACGTACTGGCGCACGCTCGCCCCGACCTCGCCGCCGAAGGCGAGGTGCGATTCGATGCTCGAGTCGCCGACGAGGCTGCGCTCGCGCTGCTGCGTGAGCGCGACGTCTTGGCGGGGCCACACGCGGATCTCACGGCGCGCGGCGACGTCCCGCGTCAGGTGCGCGAGGCCGAACGGGTCACGCACGACCAGGCGCGTCGGACCGGTGACGAAGCGGCCGCGGTGAGGTGCGCTCACCGCGTATTCGCCGTCGAAGTGGCGCCCCTCGACCGGCCACGACGGCGTCGGGCCGCCGAACGTGTGCGGTTCCTGAAGGGTGGCACCCGAGAAGCGCGCCGACGGCGACAGCTCGGCGTGGACGGCGACACGCTCGCGGTCACCGGGTTCGAGCGGCAACCGCGGGCCGACGTGACGCACCTGCGCCGACGCGCGTGTCGCGACGAGCAGCGTCAGCACGCTGAGGACGAGGAGCAGCAACGCGAAGATCCCGGCTCGCACGAGGTCGGTGAAACCCGAGAACGCGCCGATGAGCACGAGGGCGACGCCCGCTCCCGCGAGCAGCAGGCCACGACGGGTGAGGCGCGGCAGCGCGCTCATCGCGACGCCGACGGTACAGCCACGGTCTCGACGAGGTGGCGCACGACGTCACCGGGCGTCTCGTCGCGCTGGGCGCGGTTCATGAGGACACGGTGCGACAGGACGGCGGGCGCCATGGCGGCGACGTCCTCCGGCAGCGCGTGGTCGCGCCCCGCGATGGCGGCGTGGGCGCGCGCCGCGCGCAGCAGCTGCAGCGAGGAGCGCGGGCTCGCGCCGAGACGCAGGCTGGGGTGGCTGCGCGTCGCGGCGACGAGGTCGACGACGTACTGACGCAGCGCGTCACTCGTGTGCAGCGACGCGATGGCATCGATCGCGTGCTCGACGTCGTCGGCGCTCGCGACGGGACGCAGCGTGTCGAGCGGGTCCTTCTCACCGTGGTGCAGCAGCATGTCGAGCTCGGCGCGCGCAGAGGGGTAACCCATGCTGATCTGCGCCATGAAACGGTCGCGCTGCGCCTCGGGCAGGGGGAAGGTGCCGTCCATCTCGACGGGGTTCTGTGTCGCGACGACCATGAAGGGGCGCGGCAGCGGCATGGTGCGCCCGTCCATGCTCACCTGGTGCTCCTCCATCGCTTCGAGCAGCGCCGACTGCGTCTTCGGCGAGGCGCGGTTGATCTCGTCACCGATGACGATGTTCGCGAACACCGCGCCCGGACGGAACGTGAAGTCACCCTTGCCCTGGTCGTAGACGTTGACACCGGTGATGTCGCTCGGGAGCAGGTCGGGCGTGAATTGGATGCGTCGCATCGTCGCGTCGACCGATCGGGCCAGGGCCTTGGCGAGCACGGTCTTGCCGACGCCCGGCACGTCCTCGACGAGCAGGTGACCGCCCGCGAACAGCACGGTGACGGCCGTGAGCACGACGTCGTCCTTGCCCTCGACGACGAGGGCTACGTTGCGGCGCACGGCGTCGGCGAGGCCGAGGACGTCGGTGGTCGCGGGGCGGGGCTCGGGGCTGCGGCGTTCCATGACTCACGATCTTGCCAAACTTCCCTCCCCGGCCACAGTTCGCCCCGCGGGGTCGGATGCGTCGTCACCCGCCTGGCCGACGAGAGCGTCGCCCTCCACCGCGCTCCACGCACGCCCTCCACTGCGCTCCACCGGGTTCCTCCACATCCCTCCACCTGCGTTCTCGACGACGTGCCGTGGCTGTGAAGCCGTCGACCGAGCCGGACCCCGCGCCCCCACGGTCGGGGAGCGGCGGCTTTTTCCCTCCACCGCGCCCCACCCGCCGTCAGCCCTTCAATGACGCGGAAATCGCTCTGCCCAGATCACGAGATCAGACATGATGGGGCGACATGGTGGGGTGAAGTGGAGTAGAGTGGGGGTCATCGGAGCGAGATCGGTGACGGGAGGTGCCCAGCCGTGTTTCTGGGTACCCACACGCCGCGTCTCGACGACAAGGGCCGCATGATCCTTCCCGCGAAGTTCCGCGAGAAGTTCGCTGCGGGCCTCGTCATGACGCGTGGGCAGGAACGCTGCCTGTACGTCTTTCCGATGAACGAGTTCGAGCGCATCGCTGCCGCGATGAACACGACACCCGTCACCTCGCGTGCGGTGCGTGATTATCAGCGCGTCCTGCTCTCGGGGGCCTCCGACGAGATCCCCGACAAGCAGGGGCGTGTGACGATCCCGCCGCTGCTGCGCGAGTACGCGGGTCTTTCGAAGGAATGCACGGTGATCGGTGCGGGCAACCGCGTCGAGATCTGGGACACGCAGGCGTGGAACGACTACCTCGCCGGCGCGGAACAGCCGTTCTCCGAGCAGGCCGAAGAAGTCGTTCCCGGTTTGCTGTAGCCCTGCTGTCGCGAGGTCTCCGGCCGCTGAGAATCCGACACACCTTCCCCGGTGCCGGAAGCCCAGCGGCGGGGGCCCTGGCGACAGCAGCGCCGCCGGCCGAATGCCGCCCACCCCGATTCGAGCGACGGAGCACCGATGGAGATGTCACGCGGCCTCGCAGCCGATCGTCACGTGCCCGTCATGCTCACCGAGATCCTCGACGCTCTCGCCCCCTCGCTCGCGCGCTCCGGCGCTCTCTACGTCGACGGCACCCTCGGCATGGGTGGCCATACCGAGGCCGTGCTCGAGCGCTTCGGCGAGGCCCGCGCCATCGGAATCGACCGTGACACCGAGGCCCTGCGTCTGGCCGGTGAACGCCTCGCCCGCTTCGGTGACCGCTTCGAAGGCGTGCACGCCGTCAACACCGAGGTCGCCGACGTCCTGCCCCGCCCCGCGGACGCGATGCTGTTCGACCTCGGCGTCTCCAGCCTGCAGCTCGATGAGCTCGACCGCGGCTTCAGTTACCGCGCCGACGCGCCACTCGACATGCGGATGGACCAGACGAGCGACGGGCCCACGGCCGCCGACGTCCTCAACACCGCCAGCCAGGACGAGTTGGAGCGCATCCTCAAGACGTACGGCGAGGAGCGCTTCGCCCGCAAGATCGCGCACGCCGTCGTCAAGGAGCGCGAGAAGCAGCCGTGGACGACGTCGGGTCGGCTCGTCGAGATGTTGCGCTCGGTCATCCCGCTCGCTTCGCAGCGTCAGAGCGGCCACCCGGCCAAGCGCACCTTCCAGGCCCTGCGCATCGAGGTCAACGACGAACTGCGCGGCTGGGAGCAGGCTGTGACGTCGGCGCTCGACTCGCTGGCCGTCGGCGGACGCCTCGCCGTGCTGTCGTTCCACTCGCTGGAGGACCGCATCACGAAGCGCGCCTTCGCAACCGCGTCCGCCTCGACCGCGCCGCCCGGTCTACCGGTGGAACTACCCGAGCACCGTCCCGAGTTCGCGCTCGTCACCCGGGGCGCCGCCGTCCCGAGCGAGGACGAACTCGAGCGCAACCCCCGCAGTGCCTCCGTCAGATTACGAGTCATCGAACGCACCCGAGCGAAAGGAAGCCAGTCATGACCCAGCTGGCCGCCCCCACCCGCGCCCCTCGTCGAGTGACGACGAGTCGCCCCCGCGTCACCTCGGCCCGTTCCGGTGCGCGTCCGGCTCGGCCAGCGACTCAGGTTGCCACCGCCGAGCGCGCCGGGCACACTCGCTTCATGGCGCTCGCCGTCCTCGTCGCGGTGGCCTCGGCGCTTGCGCTGTTGTTCCTCAACACGATGCGCGCCGAGCAGTCGTTCACCCTCTCGACGCTGCGCAGTGACGTCTCGACGCTCAACGAGCGAGAGCAGGCGCTCGACAGCGAGATCTCGGCCGTGTCCGCGCCCGAGGAGCTCACGCTGAAGGCCGAGAGCTACGGCATGGGCAAGCCGGCGTCGATCACCTATGTGAGTCGAGACACGGGCAAGAAGCTCGGCGTGGCACACCCGAGCCAGGCGGGCACGGCGCTTAGTGTGAACACGCTCCCGAGCACCCCCGCCAGCAAGGCGGCCGGCGAGGTGATCGCCAGCGGCACCGTCGGTCTGCACATCACCGACCCGGTGGCGCAGGCGCAGGCTCGAGCCAAGGAGAAGGCAGCGGCCGAGGCGGCGAAGAGGGCCGAGGCGGCGAAGAAGGCCGAGGCGGCGAAGAAGGCCGAGGCGGCGAAGAAG
>NZ_LSJT01000032.1:0-7446 GCF_001556795.1 Dermacoccus sp. CCH2-D9 | reverse complement strand
TCGGCCTACCCCGCGATCGCCGCGGCGCTCGATGCGCTGCCGCAGGACGCCGCGTGCACCGTCGTGCTCGAGGTGGCCGACGCGAGCGTGCACCCTCCGGTGCGCGCACTGGCGCACATGAACCTCGTCTGGGTGCACCGGGACGAGACGCGCAGCCACGGCGGCGGGCTCGTCGACGTCGTCGCCGCAGCCGACGTGCCGGGTCTGCGCGACGGTGATGCCCCCGACGGGCTGCGCGTGTTCGTGCACGGCAACGCCGAGATGATCAAGGAGATGCGCCGGTTGCTCATCGTCGAGAAGAGCGTCGCTCGTGCGCACGCGTCGATCTCCGGATACTGGCGCCCCGGCCATGACGAGGACGCGTGGCAGTCGAGCAAGCGCGAGTTCGTGCAGCAGATGGAGCAGGAACAAGACCGCGCCTGACCCCCGCGCCTCGCCCCCTGTGCCCATCCGCGATTCTCGTCCCCAACGGCGAACGGCGTCCCCATCGGCGATTTTCGTCCGCATTCGTCGAGGTCACGCTGATGGCCGGGCGCTCGCCCCCGCGTCACTGATCGCCTCGGCGCGATCGACGCCGAGGTCCGCGACGACAACGACGTCGAACGCGGCGCGCGGTCGCGGCGAAACGCGAGACAATGCCGCGGTGAAGTCCTGGTTGCTCCTGCTGCTCGTCGTCGCTGCTGCGGCCCTCGTCCTGCTGACGCGTCGTTCGGTGCGGACGTCCGTCGTCACGTGGATGGCGGCGCGGCTCGGCCCCGACGCGCGCAGCGGCCGGCGGGCCGCGCTGCTGTGGCACGGTTCGGCGTTCCTCGCCGCCGTCGCAACACTGACGGGCGCCTGGTTCGGTGTGCGCGCCGGGGGAGCGGCGCGCTGGGTCGGGGATGCGGCGGCGATCGCGGTCGTCCTCGGCTACCTGCCGTTCACGTCGCTGGGCGCGCCGAAGACGACCCGGTGGCAGAAGAGCTTCGGGCAGCATCTCGCCGAAGCGGGGGCTGCCCGAAGTGCCGCGACGGCCTGTGCCGACGTCGCGCGTGTGTTCTCAGTGGTCGGTGTGCTCGTCGCTCTCGCTGCGCTCGTCGTCGTCGCCGGCCGCGGGGCGTGAGGTGTTCGCGGATTCGATCTGACCGGCCGGCGCAGACGACTTCTGCTTCGTGCCGAGCGGGTCGCTGAGCGTCGACTCGAGCGTCTCCTTCGGCAGCGCCTTCTCCTGCAGACGGGCCGTGGACGCCTGGATCTGCTTCGTCACGTACGGCCCGACGAGGCTGATCGCCGCAGCTCCGACAGCCATCCACAGACGCGGGTGACGCACGCCGCGCTTGAGCAGCATCTTCTCGACGTTCTTGTCGATGCGCAGCGCGAGCCCGGACGTCACGAGGCCCATGCCGGCCGTCGCGGCGGCGGCCAGGTCGCTCATCGACGACGATGTGGCGCGCCCGTCGACGACGTTGATCGCCTTGTTCGAGTCGGCCAGGCGGGAACTCGCGGGACGGCGCTCGCCCGCCATCGCCATGCCGACGCTCGTCAGCGTCGACGACATCGCGACGCCGCGTCGCACCCAGCGCGGGAAGCGCGCGGGACGCACCAGCGTCGTGGCGGCCGCCGTCGCGGCGGAGATGGCGGCCTGCGCGGCCGGGGAGTCGAGAGCGGGAAGCGTGAAACGAGGCATGACCTCAGCCTAGCGAGAGGCGCTGACGCGGCACCACCACGTCGGCGACGTCGGCTGGTCACACCTGCGCAGCGCGCGCTTGCGCGCGCCGCAACAAACCGCGCGCCGCGACGGCGAGGACGAGGGCGACGCTCGTCGCCGTGAGCGTGACGGCGAACGCGGCCGTCGCGCCGTGGGCGTCGACGAGGCGTCCGGCGATGCCCGCTCCGCTGGCGTAGCCGAGGCCTGTCGCGCCGGCGAGGAACGTCATGGCCGTCGCGAGGCGCCCGCGATCGGTGATGAGTTCGCCGAGCGTGAACGTCGTGATCATGTACGGCGCGATCGCGAAGCCGAGGATGACGAGCTCACCTGCGAGCCCCCACAGCCCGTCGACGGCGAGCAACGGCAGCGACAGCACCCACATGGCCGTCGCGAAGAGGAGCAGCCGGCGCGCGTGATCCGGGGTGCGGCGCACGCGGCCCAACGCGAGGCCGGCGCTGACGGAACCGATGCCGAGCAGCGCGTGGAACAACCCGGCGCTCTCGGCGTGGCCGGCGGCGCGCGTCATCATCGTCGTACCGGTCTGGATCGAGCCGAACAGGTTGCCGATGAGGAACTGCGCGACGAACAGGACGGTGAACGCGGCGCTCCACACAGGTATACGCGACGAGCCCGTCGGGGCCGGCGTGACCAGTGAGGCGCTGGGGTGACGTGCGAACTGCAGACCGAACCACAGCAGCAGCGCCGAGGCGGCGAGCAGCGGCGCCCACGTCCCGAACAAGGCCGCGAACGCGCCGACGAGCATCGGGCCGACGACGAACGACGCCTCGTCCGCGGCTCCCTCGTAGGAGAATGCGGTCGTGACGAGCCGCCCATCGGCGCCGTGCGATCCGATGATAGGACGCCAGCGCACGCGGGCGAGCTGACCGATCTGCGGCAGCGCGAACCCGGCGAGCGCCGCGACGATGGCCGTCAGCCACCAGGGCGTATCGAAGTAGCGGGTGGCGACGACACCGACGAGGCCCGCCGCGCCGCCGAGGCACTGCACGAGAAGGATGCGCGTCTGGCCGAGCCGGTCGGTGAGGGAACCGAACCAGGGCGAACCGATGGCGTTGCACACCGCCAGCGCTCCCGCGCAGATGCCGGCGTAGGTGTAGGAGTCGGTCGTCGTCGCGACGAGCAGCAGCGTGCCGAGTTGCGACATGGCCAGTGGCAGGCGCGCGATGAACGCGACGACGACGTACCAACGGCCCGTGAGCCCGAACAACCCTGAATACCCGACGTGACTCACCCGCCCATGCTACCGGCGCCGTGAGGGCGCCGAAACCGCCGACAACCGCGACCTGACGGGGTTGTCGGTCCTGGCGCACCTAGGCTGAGCACGTGCTCGTCTCACTCGTGCGTCAGTCGCTGGCGCCCCATGGTCGGTTGCTGCTCGGGCTCGTCGCCGCGCAACTCGTCAGCGTCGCCGCGTCGCTGTATCTGCCGAACCTCAACGCCGACATCGTCGACCACGGCGTCGTACGCGCCGACACCGGTTACATCTGGCGCACCGGCGGCTGGATGCTGCTCGTCAGCCTCGTCCAGGTGTGCGCCGCGATCTGCGCGGCCTGGTTCTCGGCCCGCATCGCGATGAACGCCGGACGCGACATGCGGGCCCGCGTCTTCGGCGCCGTCCAGCGCTTCAGCTCGCGCGAGGTCGCCGAGTTCGGCGCGCCGTCGCTCATCACGCGCTCGACGAACGACGTGCAGCAGGTGCAGATGCTCGTTCTCATGGGCGCCAACCTCATGGTGACGGCGCCGATCATGATGGTGGGCGGCGTCATGATGGCGCTGCATCAGGACGTCGGGTTGTCGTGGCTCATGGTCGTCGCCGTGCCGGTGCTGGCCGTCGCGATCGGTCTCATCGTCTCGCGCATGGTGCCCGGGTTCCGCACGGTTCAGGAGCGGCTCGACGGCGTCAACCGGGTCATGCGCGAGCACCTGTCGGGCATCCGCGTCGTGCGTGCGTTCGTCCGGGAACCGCACGAGTTGCAGCGTTTCGGCGCCGCCAACTCGGCGCTCGCGAACGCGCAGATCCGCGTCGGCAACCTCATGGCCTTCATGTTTCCGACGGTGTTCCTCGTCATGAACCTCTCGACGGTCGCCGTCTGGTGGTTCGGCGGCCACCGCGTCGGTGACGGCGACCTGCAGATCGGCGCGCTGTCGGCGTACATGAGCTATCTCATGCAGATCCTCATGGCCATCATGATGGCCACGTTCATGCTCGTCATGATTCCGCGTGCCGCAGTGGCTGCCGAGCGCATCACGGCGGTACTGGACACGCGCTCGAGCGTGGTCGAGCCTGCGTCACCGATCCTGCCCGACGGTGGGGTGCGCGGCGTCGTCGAACTCGAGCACGCCGAGATGCGCTATCCGGGCGCCGACGAACCTGTCGTGCGCGACCTGTCGTTCACCGCCCGCCCCGGCCAACGCGTCGCGCTCATCGGCTCGACCGGTTCGGGCAAGTCGACGGTGCTCGGCCTCGTCGCGCGACTGTTCGACGTGTCGGCCGGCGCGGTGCGCATCGACGGCGTCGACGTGCGCGAACTCGACCCGCAGGCGCTGTGGGGCAGCATCGGCCTCGTCCCGCAGCACGCCTATCTGTTCTCCGGCACCGTCGCGTCGAACCTTCGCTACGGCAAACCCGACGCCACCGACGACGAGCTGTGGTCCGCGCTCGAGACGGCACAGGCGCGTGACTTCGTCGAGAGAATGGACGGCGGCCTCGACGCCGTCATCGAGCAGGGCGGTAGCAACGTCTCCGGTGGCCAACGGCAGCGATTGTGCATCGCTCGGGCGCTCGTCGCGAAGCCCCGCATCTACCTGTTCGACGACTCGTTCAGCGCACTCGACCTCGCGACCGACAGGCGGCTGCGTGCCGCGCTCGCGCCGCAGGTGAAGGACGCGACGGTGCTCATCGTCGCCCAGCGCGTCTCGACGATCACCGACGCCGACCTCATCATCGTCCTCGAGGACGGCGCGGCCGTCGGCATGGGCACGCACGAGGAACTGCTCGCCACGTGCGCGCCGTACCGCGAGGTGGTCGATTCGCAGCTCGGACGTCAGGAGGGAGCGGCGTGAGCCGCCGTCAGCCGTCGGGGCCCGCCGCATCGGCCGCATCGCCCGGCTCGGGCACTCGCCCGCCGGGCCCGCCGGCCGGAGGGCCGCGTCGCGGGGGTCATGGCGCGGCGATGGCGCCCGCGGAGAAGTCGCTGAACTTCGGCGCATCCGCGCGCCGCCTCATCGGGCTGCTGAAACCGCATCGGCTGCGCGTCATCGCGGTACTGGCGCTCAGCGTCACGGCCGTCGTCATGAACGTCGTCGCGCCGAAGGTGCTCGGCAAGGCCGTCGACGCAGTGTTCGCGGGCTCGGTGAGCATGCATCTGCCCCTGGGCTCGACGAAGGCACAGGCCGTGGCGGCGCTGCGCGCGTCGGGGCAGTCGAAGATGGCCGACATGGTCGCGGCGATGGACCTCGTACCGGGCGCGGGCATCGACTTCGACCGTGTCGCGACGATCCTGCTCACCGTCGTCGCGCTCTACGTCGTTGCATCGCTGCTGCAGGTCGTGCAGGCGCGTCTGCTCAACACCGTCGTACAACGGACGGTGGAGAAACTGCGCGCCGACGTCGACGCCAAGCTGCAGCGCGTGCCGCTGTCCTATGTCGACTCGCGCCCGCGCGGCGAGCTGCTCTCGCGCGTGACGAACGACATAGACAACGTCGGGCAGTCGATGCAGCAGTCGGCGGGGCAGCTGCTCGTGTCGATCTGCACGGTGCTCGGCGTCGTCGTCATGATGCTGACGGTCTCGTGGCAGCTGACGATCGTCGCACTGCTGACCATTCCCCTCGTCATGCTCGTCGCCGGGCAGATCATGAAGCGTTCGCAGGGGCAGTACGTGGCCCAGTGGGCGCACACGGGCACGCTCAACGGGCAGATCGAGGAGGCGTTCACGGCGCACGAGCTCGTCAAGGTCTTCGGGCGCGGGCCGCAGGTGGAGGCGGCGTTCGCGTCGACGAACGCCTCCTTGACGGAGGTCTCGCGCCGCGCGCAGTTCCTGTCGGGGCTGATGATGCCGATCATGATGTTCGTCGGCAACCTGCAGTACGTCGCGATCTGCGTCATCGGCGGCGTGCGCGTCGCGTCGGGGCAGATGACGCTCGGTGACGTCACCGCGTTCATCCAGTACTCGCGCCAGTTCACGCAGCCCGTCACGCAGATCGCGTCGATGATCAACCTGCTGCAGTCCGGCGTCGCGAGCGCCGAGCGCGTGTTCGAGGTGCTCGACGCGCCGGAGGAGTCGCGCGACGCCGGCGGGCGCGGTGCCGGCGAGAACGCGCACCTGCCGACGCCGCTGCGCGGAGAGGTCGTCTTCGATGACGTGCGCTTCGGTTACGACCCTGACGCGCCGCTCATCACGGGCCTCGACCTGCGGATCGAGCCCGGCCAGACGGTCGCCATCGTCGGGCCGACGGGTGCGGGCAAGACAACGCTCGTCAACCTCGTCATGCGCTTCTACGACGTCGATGCGGGTCGCATCCTCGTCGACGGGGTCGACGTGCGTGACGTGCCACGCGAGGAGTTGCGCTCCCACTTCGGGATGGTGCTGCAGGACAGTTGGCTGTTCCGCGGCACGATCGCCGACAACCTGCGCTACGGGCGGCTCGACGCGAGCGACGGCGAACTGCTCGAAGCCGCTCGCGCGACGTTCGTCGACCGGTTCGTGCACTCACTGCCCGACGGCTATGACACGATCATCGACGACGAGGGCGGCTCCATCTCGACGGGTGAGCGTCAGCTCATCACCATCGCGCGCGCCTTCCTCGCGCGGCCCGACATCCTCATCCTCGACGAGGCGACGTCATCGGTCGACACGCGCACGGAGGCGACGCTCCAGCAGGCAATGGCGGCGCTGCGTCAGGATCGCACGAGCTTCGTCATCGCCCACCGACTGTCGACGATCCGTGACGCCGACATCATTCTCGTCATGGAGAACGGCGACATCGTCGAACAGGGCTCGCACGACGATCTGCTCGCCGCGCGCGGCGCCTACTGGCGGTTGTACGAGGCACAGTTCGCCGGGGCGGCGCAGACCGACACGGACGAGGGGAAGGCAACGGACGTGCGACCGGCCTGACGGGAGCCGGATGATCCCGGCGTCGTCGTCCGCATGCTTCGG
The DNA here is from genome assembly GCF_001556795.1 of Dermacoccus sp. CCH2-D9. Classification (NCBI taxonomy): domain Bacteria; kingdom Bacillati; phylum Actinomycetota; class Actinomycetes; order Micrococcales; family Dermacoccaceae; genus Dermacoccus; species Dermacoccus sp. CCH2-D9. Next base: position 582 of record NZ_LSJT01000032.1, on the reverse strand, counting down.
CCGGGAAGACCGCCCCGACGTTCTCGAGGGCCGGGGCGGTCGACGGCATCTCAGCCCCGGGCGTGCTCCCACGCGCCGCGCGTGTACTGCGCCGGATACGGCGTCTCGCGCCACGTCAGACCCAGTTCGGCGGCGGCGCGCAACGGCCAATACGGCTCGCGCAGGCCTGCTCGTCCGATGAGGACGACGTCGGCGTCGCCCTCGGTGAGGATCGCCTCGGCCTGCGCGGGCTCCGTGATGAGTCCCACGGCTCCGGTCGCAATATCGGCCCCGCGCCGGATCTCGGACGCGAAACGCACCTGGTAGTTGGGCCCGACGGGGATGTCGGCGGGCACGTTGCCGCCGGTGCTCGTGTCGACGAGGTCGACGCCGACGGACTTCAGCTCGCGAGCGAGGCGGACGGTCTCGTCGATGTTCCAGCCCGTCTCGGCCCAATCGGTGGCCGAGACCCGCACGAAGAGCGGCTTCGCCTCCGGCCAGGCCGCGCGCACCTCGGTCGCGATGCGCAGCAGCAGACGGGCGCGGTTCTCGAAGGAGCCGCCGTACTCGTCGTCACGGCGGTTGGAGGCAGGGGAGAGGAAC
>NZ_LSJT01000031.1:0-38295 GCF_001556795.1 Dermacoccus sp. CCH2-D9 | reverse complement strand
GGTCGGGGCTGGTGTACATGGCGTGTCCTTGTCTGCTCGGGGAAGGGGTTTTCCTTCCACTTCCACGGTGACGGGGCGAGGTCAATGCGCCCCCGAGCTTTGGTGAAAGTCTGGTCAAGACCTGCAGACGGTGATGGTGCGGTTGCCGCAGGGGGCAGCCGCACCATCAGTGCAGGCTTGAGTGGCCGGCATCGGCCGGGGCATGTCAGTAGCGCAGGGTCGTCATCATGCCGAGTTCTGCGTGGTAGATGTTGTGGCAGTGCAGCATCCAGGTGCCGGGGTTGTCGGCCTGCAGGTCGGCCTCGACGGTCTCCATCGGGCGGATCAGGACGGTGTCCTTGCGCAGCCCGGCGCTGCCGGGCAGGGCCCAGGTGTGGCCGTGGATGTGCATGGGGTGGGCCATCATCGTCATGTTCGTCATCCGCAGCCGCACGCGTTGGCCGCGGCTCACGGCAAGTGGGGTGTCCTCGCCGAAGCGTTTGCCGTTGAGGCCCCACGCGTAGGGCTTCATCTGGCCGTTGAGTGCCACATCGAGGGTGATGTCGGGCTTGCGGTCGCGCAGTCGTGCGCTGTCGGCGGGCTTGAGCTGGGTGGTCAGCAGGGCCTTGCCGTCGAGTTCTGCGACGCGGGTGTCCGGGGTCGGTACGCTGCCGGAGCCGGTGCGCACGATGGCCCGGGCCGGGGTGCCCTTCTTGCCCTCGGGCGCGGCCTGCAGCACGAACACGCCGTCGCCCAGCGTGATGGTCGCATCCAGTCGTTCTCCCATCGCGAGGTAGACGGCGCTGGCCTCGGTGGCGGTCACGGGGAAACCGTCGGTGTGGGTGACGGTGAGTCGATGGCCCTGCAGGGCGAGCTTGAAGATGGTGTCGGAGGAGGCGTTGATGACGCGCAGTCGCACCTTCTGCCCGGGCTTGGCGGTCAGGGTTCGGGGTGCGGCGGGGACGCGGCCGTTGACGAGGTAATGGGGGTATGTAACGTCGCCGGCGTCGCCCAGGGGGGACATGCCGTGGTCCATGCCGCCCATGTCGTGGTTCATGCCGCTGGACACGGTGCCGTTCTGGGCCTTGAACGCGGCGAGGATATCGTCGGGAGAGGTGCCGACACCGTCGGTCCAGTCGTCGAGGGTGATGACCCATTCGTGGTCGTAGCGGCCGGGTTCGGCGGGGTCGTCGATGACCAGCGGCTCGTACAGGCCGCGGTCGATCTGCACCCCGGTGTGGGGGTGGAAGAAGTAGGTTCCCGGGTCGGGGGCGACGAACTGGTAGGTGAAGCTGCTGCCGGCCTCGATGGGTTGCTGGGTGACGCCGGGCACACCGTCGCTGGCATTGCGCAGGGCGATGCCGTGCCAGTGGACGGAGGTGCTGGTGGGCAGCTTGTTGTCGACGCGCACCTGCAGCAGGTCACCGGCGCGGGTCCGCAGGACGGGGGCGTCGAGGGTCTCGTCGTAGGCCCAGGTCCTGGCCGTGACGCCGCCCAGGTCGAGGGTGACCGGCCGGGGCGTGAGGACGTGGTTGACGGTCTTCGTGCCGGGGGCGGCGGCCAGCGGGGTCTGGCTTGGGATCGTCAGCGGGGAGTTCGGCGCGGCGGGTGCTGCGGCCGGGGTGTTCTTGGCGTCGCAGGCGCTCAAGGCCCCTGCCGCGGCCAGACCGAGACCGGTGAACAGGACGTGGCGGCGGGAAAGTGTGTTCATGTCCTCGAGCCTGTCGGGCGCGGATAAAGCCCCCGGCAAGGGTTGGTCAAGATCTGGTCAAGAAGTCACGGTGGGCAGTGCCAGCGCGAAGGTCGCGCCGTGGCCGGGGCCGTCGCTGTGGCCGGTCAGGTCGCCGCCGTGGGCGCGGGCGATGGCGCGGGAGATCGCCAGGCCGACACCGGTGCCGCCGTCGACATCGCGGGTGCGGGTGTCCTGGACACGGTAGAAGCGTTCGAAGACGTGGGTGAGGGCCTCGGTGGGGATGCCGACGCCGTTGTCGGTGACGCGGACCACGGCCCGGTCGTGCTCGTGTCCCATCGTGACCTCGACCCGGTTGCCGGCCACCGTGTGTTGCAGGGCGTTGCGCAGCAGGTTGTCCAAGACCTGCCCGATGCGGGCGGCGTCCACGTCGACGCGCAGGCCGAGGACGCTCTGGGCGTGCAGCGTCACCCCGGCGGCGTCGTAGGCGTGGCCGGCTGCGGCGACGCTGGCCGTCACGACCTGCTCGAGGTCCTGGTGGCTCAGGGACAGCGGGATGCGGCCTTCCTCGGCACGCGACACCTCGGAGATGTCGGCGGCCAGGGCGGCAAGCCGCTGGTTCTGCCGCAGCAGGATCTCGACGGTTGCGGGGGTGAAGTCGACCACACCGTCCTGCAGTCCTTCGAGGGTGACCTGGGTGGCGGCCAGCGGGGTGCGCAGCTCATGGCCCAGGTCGGTGAGCATGCGTCGTCGGGTCTGCTCGGTGGAGGCGATCTGGCTGGCCATGTGGTTGAAGGCGTCGGCGACCTGGGCCAGCTCGGGGCTGGCCGAGGTCATCGTGACGGGTTGGTCGTAGTGTCTGGCGGCGACCTGTTGGGCGCCGTCCACGAGGGCTTCGACCCCCCGCGACAGGTTCCGGTTGAGGACGGTGGCGACCCCGAGGGCGGCGAGCATCGCGGTGCCCAGACCCACGGCCAGTGACACCAGGCCGGCGTCGTGGAAGGCCTGCTGCGCGTGCTCGACGACGTCGGGCTGGGCGTGGCCGGCTTCGTGCATGTGCATTCGGAACCATGCCGGGCCGACCAGCAGGGCCGTCAGCACCATGGTGGCGGCCATCGCCGCCACCACGGCCATCTGGGTCCACAGCAGTCGGCGTCCCCAATTGCCGCGCGGGTTGGGCGGCATCACTGCCCTCGGCCCATCCGGTAGCCGACGCCGCGCACCGTCTGCACGAACCGAGGCTGGGAGGGGTCGTCACCGAGCTTCTTGCGCAAGTGCGCGATGTGCACGTCGACCAAGTGGTCGTCGCCGACCCAGTCCTCGCCCCACACGGCGTCGGTGAGCTGGCGGCGGTTCAGCACCCGGCCGGGGTGTTCGGCCAAGGCCTGCAGCAGGTCGAACTCGGTACGGGTCAGCTCCACCGGTGAGGCGTCGAGCTCCACCCGACGAGACGACTGGTCCACGGTGAGGGCGCCGATGCGCAGGACCGAGGCCGTGGTGCCCGCACCGCCGGCGCGGGGGCGCCGCAACAGTACTTGGATGCGGGCCACCAGCTCGCGCGGGCTGAACGGTTTGGTCATGTAGTCGTCCGCGCCGACCGACAGCCCGATCAGCTTGTCGACCTCGTCGGCGCGGGCCGTGAGCATCAACACGTAGCAGTCGCTAAAGGTGCGCAGTTGGCGGCACACCTCCACCCCGTCCATGCCCGGCAGGCCCAGGTCCAGCACCACCACGTCGGGGGCCGTGGCCCGGACAAGGTCAAGCGCGACCAGCCCGTCGCCGCAGGTCTGGGCCGACATGCCGGCCCGCTCGAGGTAGTTCTTCACCGTGCCCGACAGAACCGGCTCGTCGTCGACGACCAGGACACTCGGCGCAACCGCAGCAGACGCGCTATTCATGACACCACCTCACCACGAACCCGGCCGGGGATCACTTCGACGGTGCGGCACTGGGCATCATCGTCGAGTGGTCCATGCCCGTCATGCCACCCATGTCGTGGTTCATGCCCGGCATGCTGACCATGTCGTGCTGCGTTGAGGCGGGTGCCGTCGGCGTGTAGCCCATGACGGCAGGGTCGAGCATGCCGAAGATCATCGCGACGTGGGCCACCACCAGGAACACGGCCACCATCGCCACGTGCAGGCGACGGCGCCCGGCCTCGCTGCGACCCAAGAGTCCGGCCTCCAGCAGGCTGATCACCAGTAGCGGCAGGCACCGGCCAGGTAGGAAAGGACAGCGATCACGTCCGCGGGGCCACGCCAGCCGCCGTGGACCGTCAGCGGAACCACGGCAGTGATGAGCAGGTGCTGGCCGATGAACACCCACACCGGACCCGCCAGCAGCCCGGCCCAGTGACTCACCTTCGTCACCCATCCCGGCGCCGGCCGATCACCGCGACGAGCCAGCAGCATCACCAGCTCGGTGATCGCAAGGGTTTCGGCCAGCACCACCGGAAGTGCCATGAACAACAGGAGGTTCCACGGCTGCCGTACGGCCAGCAGTCCCATGTAATGGGTCATCGGCATCCCCTCCATGCCCGACCCCGAGGTCAAGTCAGGGGCGATCAGGGCCAAGGCGGCAGCTGCGAGAGTGCCGACACCCAGGGCAAACAGCGGCACTGTACGGGAGGAGTTCTCGTTCGAGGTCGTGGCCACAAGCCTCGAAGCCCCACATCGAGGCCCGGGCAAGGGAATGTGAAGATTCGGTCAAGCCGGTCTCCGGGTAGACATGGGGCCAGAACAGACCGTCACCATGGGGCCAATCGAAGTTGACAGAGCCACAGGATGATGAGCACCGCGCCGAGGGAGAACTGCGCGAGCTGGGCGAACGTCAGCGTCATGCGCGCTCGACGGACGCCTCACCCGCGCCGAGATCGCGGATGGCGGCGCGCTGCGCGAGGCGGTGCTCGCGACGGATCTGCGCGGCGCGGAAGCGGCGCTTCTCCTCCTCCGTCACCGGTTCGAGTGTCGGCACCTGACGCGGCCTGCCCGACTCGTCGACGCCGACCATGACGAGGAACGCCGTCGCGACGTGGACCGGGGGCGTGCGATCGTCCCACCGTGTCGTCTCGACGCGCGCGCCGACCTCCATCGACGAACGACCCGCCCAGTTGACCTGCGTCTTCACCGTCAGCACGTCACCGACGCGCACCGGGGCCAGGAACAGCATCTCGTCCATCGCGGCCGTGACGGCGGGGCCCTGCGCGAAGCGCGCCGAGACGGCGCCCGCGGCGTCGTCGACGAACTTCATGATGTTGCCACCATGGACGGTGCCGAGCAGGTTCGTGTGCTGGTTGCCCATGATCTGGCTGAGGACGAGTTGTGTGTCGGAAGGAGCGGTCATGACCGCCATTGTCTCGCAGGATCTCAGCGGTTCGTGACGAGCCCGGCGCCCTCGAGGTGGGTGAACTCGTTGAACGTCAGCAACCGAGGGCCGTGACGATCGATCGTGATGCGCGTGACGCCCGTGTTGACCGCCGCGAGGGTGAAGTGCTTCCACGCGTCGAGGCTGCCGCCGGCGGTGAGGTGAGCCGCCGTCCAGCACACCGGGCCGGCCGACGTCACGACGACGACGTGCTCGTGCGCGGCGTCGACGAGATCGTCGAGCGCCTCGTTCGTGCGCGAGGTGAACTGCTCGAAGCTCTCCGGGTACTCGTGGTCGTACTGGCCGCCACTCCAGCGATCGACGGCCTTCTCGAACGTCTCCTCGAACGCGATGCGCGGACGCAACGTACGCACCATGTCGGCCTTCAACACGAGCATGTTCTTGTACGCCGGTTTGTACGCCGTCAGGAGCGCGCGATGATCGAGCTCGTTCCAGCGCTCGTCGAGACCACGCGCCACGACGCGCGGGGCATGCGCGGCGATGATGGCGTCATCAGGCTGTTCATCGGGTTTCGGGTGAGGGGGCTTGCCTCTGGAGGGTTTTCTCGGCGCGTGTGTGGCGGCGTCCTGGGTGCTCTCCAGGTGTTGCGCTCGGTCTGTTTCTCGGTCGCTCGACGCCGGGGCGGGCGGCGTGGCCGGCGCCTCCGATTCGTCCGCGCGGGGGTGAGCGGGCGTCGTCACGTGTGTGGGTTCGGTGGCGGGGACGTCGTCGAGATGCCAGCCGGCGCCCGCGGCGATCTCGGCGAGAGTCTGACGGTGGCGCTTCATCGAACCACTGACGATGAGGCTCGGTGCGACGCCGTGCGCGGCGAAGTGCTTGCCGAGCAGATACGCCTGCTCGTGGCCCGTCTCGGAGAGGTTGTCGTAGTCGGACTTGCCGAAGGACGCCTGCCCGTGGCGCACGAGCCAGACCGAACGCGTTTCCATGGACCAATCTTGCCGCACCACGTGCTACCCGCGGGTAGCCTTTCGTCGTGCATTCCACGACCGCCCTCGAGGCCACCGTCACGACCACGAGCGGGCTCACGAGCCACGTCACCTTCATTCCCGTCGACGACCCGGCGGCGCCCGTCCTCGTCATCCGACCGGCGTTCGGGGCGCCCGCGTCGTACTACCGGCACCTGACGCAGGCGCTCGCCGAGGCGGGGCTCGCGAGCCTCGTCGTCGAGTACCCGGGGCGGGAGACGCGCGACGGAATCGGGCGCGAGACGACGTACGGCTACGACGCGCTCGCGACCGGGGTGCACGAGAGCGTCGTGACGCACGTGCGCGAGCTTCGGCCCGACGCCCCGGTCGTGCTGCTCGGGCACAGCCTCGGCGGGCACGTGTCGATCTTCGCGGCGGCGCTGCACCCGGATGGGCCGGCCGCGGTCGACGGCGTGATCCTCGCGGCGTCGGCAAGTCCCTACTGGCGGGGGTACGGGGCGCCCGGCAGGGTGCGCTCCTTCGCGGGGACAGCGCTGATGGCGACCGTCGCGCGCGCCGTCGGGTACTGGCCGGGCGACCGGCTGAAGTTCTGGGGGCGCCAATCGCGGGTGCTCGTGCAGGACTGGTCGCGGATGGCGCGTACCGGGCGCGTGCGTCCGTCGGGGGCTCAGATCGACTACGAGGCGGCGTTGGGGGCCTATGGCGGGCAGGTGCTCGCGATCTCACTGCCGAACGACTCGTTCGCACCCGTCGGCGGGCTCGAGCAGATGCTGCGCTGGGTGCCTAAGGCGCGCGTGACGCGCTGGCACTCGCCGGACGATCTCGGGCACATCCAGTGGGTGCGCCGCAACGCCGACGTCGTGCCCGTCATCGCTGCGTGGGTCGAAGAAAATATCGCGGCTCGGTGACGGGGTGCGTGATGGGTGTTGACGCCTGGCGGCGGGGGTAGTTGCACGAGTCATGTGCATCTGCACGTGGAATGTGCGGCACATTCCTCGTGCAGATGCGCAGAAGTGGTGCAGCTAAAAACTGCGATTGCGTCCGGTCGATGACGAAGCGTGCAGGTTCCAGATCCGACGAGCGACGTCGACGTACTGCTCGCGTGGGCCTGCGGTGGAGGGTGTCTCTGGTTCGGCGGCGCTCTCGCCATCGCTGTCGAAGCAGTGGACGAACGTCGCGTGGACGAGGGTGAGGACGTCGTCCGGGCTCGTGCACGCAGGCAGTCCCGAGGCGATGTACTCGGCCTCGGCGTTGAACTCGTCCGACGGCGCGCCGATCTCGGCGAGCCCGAGGAGGTTTGCGGCGTCGAGGATCTCGCTGATGCGGGGTGCCACCGTCGAGCCCAGCAGGCGCGCCGGGATGACGTGTGGCTCGCCCTGTTCGCGCGTGACGCGCCAGGCCACGCCACCGGGTTTCTCGGTGACGGCGTAGGTGGAGGTGCCGTACTCGGTGTCGCGGTGCCAGACGAGCGCAACGCCGTCATCGGCGGCATGGCCGTCGGGCAGGGCGCCGTCAGCGACCCACCGCCGGTACTTCTCGGCGCGGCCCAGTTCACCGAACAGGTGGGGGCACGCGCTGCCGGGGAGAAAGCCGAGGCCGTCATCGAGGGGTGCGAGTGGGCCGAACGAGTCGGTCGACGACGCCTCGAACCAGCAGTTCATGCCGGCGCTGATACCGGCCAGGACGGTGCCGTTCGCCGCGGCTTCGCGCAGGAGGTCGGGCAGGCCGTGCGTGCGCCAGATCGCGAGCAGGTTGGCCGTCGACCCACCGCCGACGTAGACGACGTCCTGGGTGAGGACGTGGCGGGGGTCGCAGGTCCAGTTGGCGTTCGCGGACTTGGTGAACAGCGACAGGACGCTCGTCTCGGTGCGCCCGGCGAAGGCTTGCTCGAACTTCGCGGCGTAGCCGAGGTCGTCGCCGCTGGCCGTGGGGACGAAGCAGACGCAGGGACGCTCGGCGCGCGTCAGCTCGAGGATGTGCTCGTCGATCGGCGTGACGGCGCCCTCCTGAGAGAAACCCCCGCCGCCGAGGGTGACGATCGTGCCGGTGAAGTTCGTCATCCCTCGATTGTCGCCGAGGCGATGCGTGGTGGCGACAGACTTTCAGTCGGTGGGGTTTGGTCTGCCGTCGGGTGTGGGTGTGGGTGCGGGGCGCCGGTCCGTCGTCGTGACTCGCCGTCATGGGTCGTGGAGCTCGTCGCTCTGGGCCTAGCTTCCGGCGTGGTTGAGGACGACGGTGAATGTGGACGAAAATCGCCGATGGGTACGAGAATCGCAGGTGAGCACACGCGTCGCCGGCGTGGATCGTGAGATGCCGGGGTGAATGCGACGGCTCGCACTCACCCCGGCATCTCACGCCCAGGCCCGACCGGCGTTCACGCGACGGGTAGGGCGCTCCCGTCATGAACGGAAAGCGCGGCGCGGCTCAGGCCGCAGCCTTCGCCGGAGCGTGCGAACCGTGCGGCGCCAGCGAGTTGGCCGGCTTCGTCAGGGGCTTCGGGGCCACCTTCGCGTGGTGCTTGCCGACCGGCTTGGCCTTCGGCAGCGCCTTGTTCGCGTCCTTGCCATGCGGCTTGGGTGCGGCCTTCGCGTGAGCAGGCTTGGGTGCAGTCTTGCCATGCTTCACCGTCGCCGGCTTGGGCTGCGGCTTGGCCTTCTCACCCGGCTTGCCGTGCTGCGCCGGGGCGGGCTTGCCGTGCGCCTTCGCCTTGCCCGGGTGCGCCGCCTTCGTGCTCGCGGTGCTGCTCTTCGAGTTGGACACGCTCGTCGTCGTGCTCGAGCTGTTGCCCGTCGAGCTGGACGCGCTCGACGCCTTCGTGCTCGTGGACGTCGTCGTGCCCGACGTGGCGCTCGTGCTCGGCGAGGCGCTCGTCGACGAGCTGGAGGTGCTCGTCGTGGGCGCGCTCGTCATGCTCGACCAGCAGCTGCTCGAGGCGGCCCAGGGCGACGTCCCGGCCTGGTTGTAGAGCTCGAGGGCGGCGGCGTCCTGCACCGACGCGGGCGCCGAGGCGGCCGTCGTGTAGCCGGCGGAGGCCGACAGGCCCTTCCACGTCGAGTTCAAGAACTGGTAGGCACCCGAGGCGCCACTCGAGGCGTTGACGGCCTGGTAGTTGCCGCCGCTCTCACAGGACTTGATCTTGGCGAGCACCGATGACGCGGACGACGAGGACGTCGACGTCGCGGCGCTCGCGGTGGAGGCCAGGCCCGCACCGGCGACGCCGACGAGCGCGATTCCGCTCGCGAGCGTCATGGCGCGTTTGCGCTTCTGCTTGGGCGCGGCGTCCGTGGTGTCGTGCGAACGGATCGGGTCGGTGGTGGTGTCGAAGTGGGTCATGACTGTTCCTCTCGTCGGTCTGTTGACGTCATCCACCGTGCCGACGCTTCGTTGCGGGCGGCTGACGCGACTCTGACGGCGACGAAACGTTGTGAGCCTGCTGTGAGGCGTGCCGTCATCGCATCCTGTCGACGGCGGGCGGCTCTGATCGCTTGTGGGGCAACAGTTTTCGACAGAAGCACCGCGTCGCGCCGAGCCGCCGGGCGAGGGTCCGTCGGTGCCTCAGAGAGGGCGCGTGACGGCCGGCGTTCTTATCGAAATCAAAGGCGAGGTTCTTAGCGTCGCCGTCATGAAGGCACTCATCGTCGACGAATCCGGCCGCACGTCGGCACGTCTGCAGCCGGCGCTCGCGCAGGAGGGGTACGTCGTGCAGGCGGCCTCTCAGCGCGGCGAGGCGCTGTGGTTGGCGAGCGAGGCGGAACCCGACGTCATCGTCATCTGCAGCGCCCGACCCGGCACGCACGACGTTCCCGTCGTCACCGCCCTGCGCGGCGACGGCGAGCGCGCGCCGATCCTCGTCATGGCGCGCCGCGGCGAATCGGCCGACCTCGTCGACGTGCTCGACGCGGGCGCCGACGATGTCGTCACCTCACCCGTGCCGTTCGCCGAGGTCGCCGCGCGTCTGCGAGCTCTGACGCGCAGGGCCCCGCACCTCGTCGAGGACGAACTGCGCGTCGGGACCCTCCGTCTGGACCGCGCGGCGCGCGTCGCCGTCAGGACGCTCGACGACGCCACCACGGGTGACGCCGGCATCGATCACGCCAGCATCGGTGACGCCCTTGCCGAGCCGGGCGGGGCCACCACCCGCGACGTGGTGAGCGGCGCGCAAGGGGGTGAGGTGGCGATCGACCTCACCGCCCGCGAGTACGCCGTCCTCGAACTGCTCATGCGCAACGCGGGGCACGTGGTGTCACGCGCGCGCATCGTCGACGATGTCTGGGGCGGGCTCGATGCGGCGACGTCGAACCTCGTCGACCAGGTCGTCAGCCATCTGCGGCGCAAGCTCGACCGCCCGTTCGGTCGCCACGACATCACGACGGTGCGTGGCGTCGGCTACCGCATCGTCGACTCAGCCGCTCAGCTCGACGGTGTCGTGCGACGCGCGTCCTGACGGGCCCCACCCCCGGCCTGCCCGGGCAGCACGACGCCCCCGTCAGGACAAACCCTGACGGGGCGTCACCGGCACGACACATCGTGCCGAGAGGTCTTACGTGGCCCAGCAGCTGGAGCTGGCGGCCCAGGGGGAGGTGCCGGCCTGGTTGTACAACTCGAGGGCTGCGGCGTCCTGCACCGACGCGGGCGCGTACTTGGCCTTCGAGTAGCCCTTGGCGGCGGAGAGGCCCTGCCACGTCGTGTCGAGGAACTGGTAGGCGCCCGAGGCGGTCGACGACGGGTTCTGCGCCTGGTAGTTGTTCGAGCTCTCGCAGAACTTGATGGCGGCGAGCGTGCTCTGCGCGCCCGAGCCGGTCGCTGCGGAAGCGGTGCTCGCGAGGCCGGCTCCTGCGGTGCCGCCGATGGCGACTGCGCCGGCCAGGGCGGCGGCGCGGTGACGGATGTTCATGGTCGAGTGCGACATGTGGCGTCTCCTCGAAAGGTGTGAGCGGGCACGAAGTGGTGTTGCTCCGTGCGGGTTCTCCACCTGTCTAATGACCGAGCCCCGGCCTGCCGCAAACGCGCGACGCCCGCCGAGCCGTGGCTCGACGGGCGTCACCCGGGAAAAGCGTTGCGTCAGCGCGATGCTCGGCGACGCATGACGAGCGTCACACCCGCCGCAGCGAACGCGAGCGCGGCAGCGCCCGCCAGCGCGCCGGTGTTCGACGACGGCGCGACGCGGTCGGTCTGGACGACGGGGCCGGCCGGCTTCGACGAGGCGTGGGACGCGCCCGGCTTGTGCGGCATCCCGCCCGGCATCTGCGGCATGCCGGACATGCCCATGAGCGTGGTGAACCAGGCGTCCCACTGTGCTTCGGACGCGTTGGCCGACGGCGGCTTCGGCAGGCCGAACATCGTGGCGACCTTGCCGGCCCACGCGTCGTACTCGGCGTCGGAGGCGTCCATCGCGGGCAGCGCCGGCAGGCCGAGCAGCTTCACGACGGCCTTGACGTACGTGTACGCCTGCTCGTCCGTGGCGTTCTCACCCGGGAAGGGCGGCAGGCCGAGGGTCTTCGACGCCTGCTGGAACCACGCCTCGATCTGCGCGTCCGTGGCGTTCTCGCCGGGGAACGGCGGCAGCTTGGCAGCCAGCTGCTCGATGGTGGCGGGCATCGTCGGCTTCGGGGCGGGCTGCTCGGCGAGGGCCGGAGCGGCGAACGAGACAGCGACGAGCGCGGTGCCGAAACCGGCGGCGACGCGGGAGGTGAGTGACACGTGAGTCACCTTTCGATGAAGGCCCGCGAGGCTCGGTCTCGAGCAGATCGGGCATGCACAGCCCATTATGAGCTACTTCACAGGGTGGCGGCGACTCGGCGAGCTGTGCGCTCAGCGGATACGCGAACTATCGCGCCCAGTTGCGACGGCAACGTGCGGGTTGGATGCTCCCGCGCGCTCACACGCCCGTCCGACGGAGCGTGCGAACCCGCACTCCCGTCGAGACAGGACGTGCGGGTTCGTCGAGGGGCAGAGGCGATCAACCGGCGCGGTAGGCGGCCCATTCGTCACGTGTCGGGACTGCGAGGACGCAGATGTTCTTCCACGTCGAGCCGAGCTGACGCCCGAATCGTCCCGTGTTGTACGGCAGGCCATAGCGTTCGCAGATCTCGCGCACCTTGGGGGCGACCTCGATGTAGCGGTTGCTCGGCAGGTCGGGGAAGAGGTGGTGCTCGATCTGGTGGCTGAGGTTGCCCGTCAGCGTGTGAAACGTGCGGGTGCCGGAGATGTTCGCCGAGCCGAGCATCTGCCGGATGTACCAGTCGCCGCGCGTCTCGCCGTCGATCATGCGTTCGTCGAAGGTGTCGACGCCGTCGGGGAAGTGACCGCAGAAGATGACGGCGTGCGCCCAGACGTTGCGCAGCGCGTTCGCCGCGACGGTGCCGCCGAGCGCGCGCAGCGCCGTCGAACGGAAGTTCGTCGGTCGTCCGAGGGCCTTGCCGACGAGCGCGCCGACGGTGGCCGCAGCGAGCGGCGTCGCGACGTAGTCCTTGGCGACCATCGCGATGGCCTTGTCGCGCAGCGCCGCGATGTCGGCCATGACGGCCTCGCGCGACTTGTACCCGGCCTTGTACTGATCCCACTCGATGTCGTAGCTCGCGATGCCCCATTCGAACATCGGCGCGAGCACGAGGTTGACGAGCGGGTTCGCGAGGTCGCGCGGCTTCCACGGCTGGTCGTCGCTGACGCGCAGGATGTTGTAGCCCACGTCGCGGTCCTTGCCGATGACGTTCGTCCACGTGTGGTGCAGGTCGTTGTGCGTGTGCTGCCAGCCGCGGGCGGGCGCGACGAAATCCCACTCCCACGTCGTCGAGTGGATGTCGGGGTCGCGCATCCAATCCCACTGCCCGTGCAGGACGTTGTGGCCGAGCTCCATGTTGTCGAGCACCTTGCCGAGCGCGATGAGGCCGACGCCGGCGCTCCACGCGATCTTCGAGCGGCTGCCGATCATGCAGACGCGGCCCGCGAGTTCCGTCGCGCGCTGGATCTTCACCATGCGCTTGACGTACGCCGCGTCCTTCGCGCCGCGCTCGGCGAGCACCTCGTCGCGGATGGCGTCGAGCTCGGCTCCGAGGCGTGCGACGTCGTCGTCGTTGAGGTGCGCGGCCGTCGGCGGGCGCACGGCGAGGTGGCCGTGCGTCGGCAGGACGCCGGTGCGTTTGTCGGGTTTCGCGGCCGCGCGGGCCGTCTTCGAATCGGCGGCGCCGGGCTTGAGGGCGTTGAGGACGGATGTCATGAGCTGAACTCCTGGTCGGGTTCGTTCTCGCCGGATGGGGAAAGAGGACGTGGGGTGGCCGCGCGTCTGGGCGGCGCGGCGTGACGGGGCGTCGAGGGGGTGACGCCGCAGCGGGATCGTGTGCTCAGGGCGGGCGCGTCGGGTCGGCGGGCTAGGGCGCGGGTGGTCATGGCGACATCTCCACCGCTCACGCGTCGAGGTGGACCGGGCCCACCGCGGCGCTGATGCAGGTCTGGATGAGTTCGCCCTCGTCGGAGCACAGTTCGCCCGATGACAGATTGCGCACGGTCCCGCTGACGAGCGGCGTCAGGCAGGTGCGGCAGATGCCCATGCGGCACCCGGACGGAAGCAGGACGCCCGCGTCCTCGCCGACCTCGAGCAGCGTTGTGTTGCCCTCGGCGCGGGCCTCCTTGTCGGACTTCTCGAACGTGACGACGCCGCCGCGCGCGTCAGGGTCGGCGAACAAGGTCGGGGCGAAACGTTCGACGCTGAGCTCGTGCGGCAGATCCTCGCTGTGCCAGAGGCGTTCGGCGTCGTCGAGCATCTCCTGCGGCCCGCAGACGTACGTCTTGCGGCTGCGCCAGTCGGGGCAGAGCGTGTCGAGGTCATGCGTCGTCGCGAGATCGAGGCGGCCTTCGTGCTCGGTGAAGCGGTGCACGAGCGTCAGGCTGTGGTGTGCGTCGTTCATCTGCGTGAGTTCCTCGAGGAACAGCGTCTCGTCGGGGTTGCGCGAGGAGTGGATGACGACGACGTCCGCGTCGCGCCGCTGCGGAAGCAGGGTGCGCAGCATCGACATGACGGGCGTGAGGCCGCTGCCGGCCGCCAGCATGAGCAGGGGGCGCGGGCCGGTGGGCAGGAGGAAGTCGCCCTGCGGCGGCGCGAGGAACAGGACGTCGCCGGGCCTGGTGTGATGCACGAGGTGGCTCGAGACGCGCCCGACAGCGGTGACGGTGATCGCCGGGTCGTGGCCCTCGGCGGTGACGAGCGAGTACGAGCGCCAGTTGCGCACCCCGTCGATCTCGACGCCGATGCGCGCGTACTGGCCGGCCTTGTGCGCGTCCCACGCGCCGCCGGGCGTGAACTCGATCGTCGCCGAGTTCGCTGTCTCGTGACGCACGGCGGTGACGACGCCGCGCAGCTGACGGCTCGAGACGAGTGGGTTGAACAGGCGCGCGAACTCCTGCGGCGGCGCCGGCGTCGTGAACACCTCGGCAGCGCGCCACGCGGCGCGCTTGAGCAGCGGGCCGCGGCGCGGGGTGCCTGACGAGCGGGCAGGGCGCGGTGGCAGAGCGGAGTTCACTCAGACATTGTGCCTCTCACAACTGACAAAAGCTTCCGCCGCCGGGGTGAGCAGCTCTGGGACCTTCGTCTCTGTGGGCGAACTGGCGGGTTCGGTGTGGCAGCGGCGAGGGCGTGGCTGACGGGGTGCTCGGCGCTCGCCGACCCCGGCGCGATCTTGTGTCATCAACGCGTCAAATGGCGCGCGTTCATGACACAACATCCAGCAGGCTTGACGAGATGACGAACGTTCACCCTCGCAGATCGCAAAGTCATCCCCTCAGGGCACCATGCCACCGTCCTCGGTGATGGGATAGCCATCAGCGACATGACGTAAATCGGTCTGTGGGGGGCTTCGTCAACTACGCCAGGATCGGGAGGAGGCAGTCGACCTCGCCTTCACGTCGATAACTCTCGATCTGCGGACGGGACGAGTCGTGATCTGCCGAGCCGAAGAGGACGTCGAACGCTTCGCCGATGTGCCCGTAGACCTCCGGCGCTTCACCTCGTAGGCGCAGCCGAAGGTAGCCGCCGCCCGGGATCGTCGTCTCGTCCAGACCCAGCGGGTTTGCGGCGTCGCGATCCAACCGAATCGAGCACATGCGGTAGATGTGCGATCCGCCGTAGACGAGGCCCATCATGCGTCGTCCCTTCAGGGAGTCGAAGGCGTGCTCGAAGTCGGGCCACCCGGCTTGGATGCTCGGCAGGTCGAGGGGAACATCGCGGCTGAGCGCGGGAAGATCCTCGAGGTCGATGACATCGATCCTGCCCAAGGCGTGGCGTTCTGGGTAATTGCTCATGCGCCAGGTCTAGCCCAAGATTTTGGAAGGTTTTCAAGTGTTCGGAGCAGACAGGCGACGCCGGCCCGCAGGGGTGGGCCGTCGAGCTCGACGTGCTGTCCGTGCTGGAGCCGAACCGCGACGGCAGCCCGTACGGTGGGTGAGGCCCCGCCGGCTGACCTGCGCGCCGTCAGCGACCGGTGCGAGCCCGCCACTCACGACGCGTCTCGCCCGGGCGCGGGGCGCTGTCGTCGTCCGAGGCGCTGACGGCGGTTGCGTCGGGCGTCTTGGGGGTCGTCGACGCACCGGAGGGCGGCGGTTGGTTCGGCGTCTCGGTCGACGCGCCAGGGACGTCGGTGCGTGCGGCACCGGAGGTGGGCGCTTGGTTCGTCGCGCGTGACGGCGCACCGGGCGTATCAGTCGCCTCGGGGGTGTCGGTGGTGTCAGCGCTCGCGACAGCGGCGTTCTCGGGTTCTCCGCTCTGAGAGTTACCCACCGACTCGCTCGCTTCGTCGGCGCCGGGCTCGACCACGTCAGGCTCGGCGGGCAGTTCGCGTCGGGCGTCGAGGGCGTCCTCGGTGGAGGTTTCCTCGCGCGTGGAGGGCGTGGGGACCGGCTTCGGGTGCAACCCGGCCTCGGCGTCGCCGCCCTTCCACGCCGCGTGCTCCTCGGTGGTGCGCACGACGCCGTCATCGCCGAGGACGAGCCCGTCGGGCAGGTCGGGGGCATCCATCGGCATGACGTCGTCGGGGGAGTTCGGGTCTCCGTCACGGAACGTCGGGCCGACGCGTTCGGGGGAGTCGTACGCGGCCGACGGGTCGTCGAGACCGTGCGCCGGGAAACCGGCGAGCAGCTCGACCTGACCGACCGTCACCGACCCCGGTGCCGGCACGCCGTCGAGGGGGACGGGCGTGCACAGGTCGATCTCGCCGCACACCGTCGCGATCCGGGAGACGAGGAACTCGTGGCCCGTGACGGAGTTCGTGCGGATCTCGGCGAACTGGACGGTGCCGCTCAACGTCGCGAGAGGCGAATCGCTCGACGTGGCGGGCAGGAACGTCTCGATCTCCATCGGCGGCGGCCACGGCAGACCGAACTGCTTGACCTCGGCCGGCGGCTCACCTTCGACTCCGGGCATCGCACTGCGGGGCGAGTCGAAGAAATCCTCGACCGTCGCGAAGAACTCGGTGTCGACACCCATCGCGACGAGCGCGACGCGCCCCACCGCGGCCCAACCGACCGTGTACCGGTTGTTCGGCACGACCGTGAACGGGTCGAGCTCGAAACCCGAGACGTCCGTCAGCGTCACCTGCGCCAGACCGTTCTCGAGCGGCGTGATGCCGCGGTACGGAGTGCGCACCGGCGTGTCGAAACCAGGGCGCGCGTACTGCGCCGTGCGGTCGAGCAACAGCATCGCGCCACTCGAGTCGACCCAACGCGTCGTGCTCGACAACTCGTGCGCCGGCGCACCCTTGTCGCGCGCCAGGGCGGCCAGGGCAGCGGGGTCGGTAAAACCGATGCACGCGACAGTTGAACTCATGGGCGTAACGGTAGGCGAGCAGGTGGCCCCTCGCCACTCTCTCGGGGCGTTCGATCGCGTCGCGGCATGTGGTGGCCCGGCGCGGCCCGGCGCGGCACGCGGACGACGCGGTGCGCGGGTGGCATCGACGTCGGCCGGACCTGCGAGGCAGGCCTGCCATGCGGGCTGCGTCGAGAGCGGCATCAGGTCGGGCTTGTCGGGCCCGTCAGGACAGGAAGGTGGAGGCGTGTTCCGCGGACGTGACGACGATGCCGTCCTCGTCGCTCCACAGATGGTCGCCGGGCGTGAACGTGGCGCCCCCGAACGTCACCGGAACGTCCTTCTCGCCCTTGCCGTCCTTCGCCGACTTGCGCGGGTTCGTGCCGAGAGCCTTGGTGCCGAGGTCGAGTTTCGCGACGGTGGCGCTGTCACGGATGGCGCCGTTGATGATGACGCCCTCCCACCCGTTCGCGACGGCGGCCTCGGCGATCATGTCGCCCATCAGGGCGCTCTCGACGTTGCCGTCGCCGTCGACGACGAGTACCTTGCCCGCGCCCGGCGAGTTGAGTGTCTCCTTGACGATCTGGTTGTCGCGGAAGCACTTGATCGTCACGATCGTGCCGTTGAACCGCGCGCGTCCGCCGTATTGAGTGAACTGGGTGGAGCACGAGTCGAGCGCGTCGCCGAGCTCGTCATAGAGGTCGGCGGTGGCGATGTCGGCCATGAGAGGCGTCCTTTCGTCGGGTTCGAAGGGCATGCAGGTCCACGCTATTTCGCGAGGACGCCCCATGGGGCGTCGCGGGCCGCGGATCAAGACGAGTCGCGGCGGTGACGGCCGGGGTCGGAGCGATGAACGGTGAATGTGTACGAAGATCGCAGAATCGGGATGCTGTCGGCGCGCGGGCGGTGCCGGCCGTTGGATGGGGTGGGGCTCGGGATCAGGTCGGATCGGGTCGGGTCTCGTCAGCCCTGGGTGCTGCGCTCGCGGCGATAACGTCCCGGGGGCATGCCGACGAGGCGCGTGAACGTGCGGTTGAACGCGGCCTGGTCGGAGTAGCCGCAGCGGTCGGCGATCTGCGCCAGCGTCAGCTCTTTGGCGGTGAGCATCTCTCGCGCGGCGTCGATGCGTGATGACAGGACGAGTTGGCGCGGCGAACGTCCGAACACGCGGCGCGAGCGTCGCTCCAGCGTGTCGACGGAGCATCCCGCGACGCGGGCGAGATCCTGCGACGTCACCGGCTGGTCGAGGTGCGCGTCGATGTAGGCGCGCACGGCGCCGAGCGACGTCATCGCCGGGTCGTCCTCGGCGGCCTCGCCGACGTCCTGCGACATGCTGGCGATGCCGACGACACGCCCCGCCTCGTCGCGCAGCGGCACCTTCGCCGTGATGTGCCAACGAAACGGCCCGCCCGAGGCGCGGATCAGCTCGAGCTCGTTGAACAGCGGCTTGCCGGACGACAGGACGCGCGCGTCCTGCTCCTCGTAGCGCTCGGCGAGCTCCGGCACGAACAGCTCGGCCGCGCGACGCCCGACGACGTCACCGCGCGAGCGCTTGTTCGTGCGCTCGACGAACGTCGGGTTGACGGCGAGGTAGCGACCGTCCGCACCCTTGACGCAGAACATCGTGCCCGGCAGGTGATCGACCATTTCGAGGACGGCGGGTCCGAGCGCGCCACGTAGGGCGTCGAGCGTCGGTGCCGTCGTCATGAGGGAAGGGTAGCGGGCGCGTCGGCACCGCCAGGCCCACAGACCTCGCCAGCCCCACAGGTCCCTGGGTCTTCCCGTCCCGCCGGCGACACGAACCGTCACGACGGGCCGTTCTGGCCGATACCCGCGGCGAGGCTGCGGCAGGCAGGCAAGACTTTAGCGGTCAGGAGGGGTTTGACTGGTGGTATGAGCCAGATCACTGACGCACCCCGCACCCCGGGCGCCACCACCGTCGACACCACCCCGTCCGACGACGCGGCGACGTTCGCCGAACTGCACGACCTCGTCGAGGACGCCGTCGCCCTCGCGAACCGTTGGAGCGACGCGACCGAGGCCGGCCAGACGAAGGCCGAGAAGCGCACGAGCGACCAGCTCGGCGCGCTGCTGCGTGACGAGAAGGGCCTCGACCTCGCGGTGAAGTTCGTCGACCGCGTCGCGCGCCCCGAGGACAACACGGCCGCCGCGCGCGAGCTCGCGCGCCTGTCGTCGAACGAGGCGACCGGGTTCATGGGCAAGTTCGACGCGAAGCTGCTCGGCCTCGGTTCCCGCCTCGCGACGACGATGCCGCCCGTCGTCGTGCCCGCGGCGCGCACGCGTCTGCGTCAGCTCGTCGGCCACCTCGTCGTCGACGCGAGCGACCCGACGCTCGCGAAGCACCTCGCCAAGGCGCACGCCGACGGCTTCCGCCTCAACATCAATTTGCTCGGCGAGGCCGTCCTCGGTGAGGCCGAGGCCGCGCGTCGCACCGAGGAGACGCGCAAGCTGCTCGCGCGCGACGACGTCGACTACGTCTCGATCAAGGTCAGCTGCCTCGTCTCGCAGATCTCGACGTGGGACGCCGAGGGCACCGTCGAGCGCGCCCTCGAGCGGCTGCGTCCGATCTACCGCGTCGCGAACGGCACGGCGAGCGACGCGTCGTCGCCGTCGTCGAACACCGGTGACGCCAACGCCGACGCAGGCCAGCCGGGTGGGGGCGCCGCGAACGTCAACCGCGGCGACATCAAGAAGAAGTTCGTCAACCTCGACATGGAGGAGTACCGCGACCTCGACCTGACGATCGAGCTGTTCATGCGCCTGCTGTCGGAGCCGGAGTTCCACGACCTCGAGGCGGGCATCGTCCTGCAGGCCTACCTGCCGGACGCGGTGCCGGCGCTCGAGCGTCTCATCGCGTTCGCGAAGGAGCGCAAGGCCAACGGTGGCGCGGGCATCAAGGTGCGTCTCGTCAAGGGCGCGAACCTCGCGATGGAGCGCGTCGAGGCCGAACTGCACGACTGGAAGCAGGCGCCGTACACGTCGAAGGAGGACGTCGACGCGAACTACCTGCGCTTCATCGAGCGCGCGACGCGCCCCGACGCGATGGAGGTGTGCCGCCTCGGCGTCGCCTCGCACAACCTGTACGACGTCGCGATGGCGCACCTGCTCGCCGAGAAGCGTGGCGTGAGCGAGCACCTCGACGTCGAGATGCTGCAGGGCATGGCGCCGTCGCAGGCCCGCGCGGTGAAGGCCGACGTCGGCACCGTCCTGCTCTACACGCCCGTCGTGAAGCGCGAGGACTTCGACGTCGCCGTCTCCTACCTCATCCGTCGCCTCGAGGAGAACGCGGCGGAGCAGAACTTCCTGCACGCCATGTTCAGCCACGACGAGGGTGCGGCCGAGCGTCACAAGTACGTGCGTGACGGCCTCGTCGGCACCGGTGCGCTGTCGGCGATGCAGGACCAGGAGCGACGTTTCCGTGAGTCGATCGACGCGATCGCCTCGACGCCCGTCGGCCCGCGACGCTCGCCCGAGCGCGCGCCGATCGGCGACTTCTTCGAGAACACGCCCGACTCCGACCCGGCGCTGCCCGCGGTGCGCGAGTGGGCGCGTGAGGCCGTCACGCGTCAGCCGGCGCCGCTGACGTCGCCGCAGCTCACGTCGCGCGAGATGGTCGACGACGTCGTCGCGCGCGGCGTCGCGGCGCAGGCCGGGTGGGCCGTACGTTCCAACGCCGAGCGTGCCGCGCTGCTGCGTGAGGCGGCGCGGGAGATCGAGAAGCGTCGCGGTGATCTCGTCACCGTCGCGGCCGCCGAGGGGGGCAAGACGATCGACCAGGTCGACCCGGAGATCTCCGAGGCGATCGACTTCGCGCGCTACTACGCCGACCGCTGCGAAGAGTTGGTCACCGGAATGGCTTCTGACGGAGCACGATTCGAGCCTCACCGCCTCACGCTCGTCACTCCGCCGTGGAATTTCCCCGTCGCCATCCCGATCGGTTCGGTGCTCGCGGCGCTCGCGAGCGGATCGGCCGTCGTCATCAAGCCGGCACCGCAGACGGTCGGCTGCGTCGAGGTCGCGATGGAGGCCCTGTGGGCTGCGGGCATCCCGCGCGACGCCGCGCAGGTCGTCCGCGTCGAGGAGGACGACAACGGCCGCGCGCTCGTCGCGCACGACGACGTCGACACCGTCATCCTCACCGGCTCGATCGAGACGGGTCGCCTGTTCGCCGGGTGGCGCGCGCGTCACGCCGGTGGGCCGCGCGTGTTCGGTGAGACGAGCGGCAAGAACGCACTCGTCGTCACGCCCGCCGCCGACCTCGACCTCGCCGCCGCCGACCTCATGAAGTCGGCGTTCGGGCACGCCGGGCAGAAGTGCTCGGCTGCCTCGCTCGGCATCCTCGTCGGCTCGGTCGCGACGTCGAAGCGGTTCCGTGAGCAGCTCGTCGACGCCGTGAAGTCGCTGCGCGTCGGCTGGCCGAGCGACCTCGGCACGACGATGGGCCCGGTCATCGAGCCGCCGTCGGGCAAGCTGCTCAAGGCGCTGACGACGCTCGAACCGGGTGAGACGTGGCTCGTCGAGCCGAAGCAGCTCGACGACACCGGCCGCCTGTGGAGCCCCGGCCTCAAGGACGGCGTGAAGCCCGGCTCGTTCTTCCACATGACCGAGGTCTTCGGCCCCGTGCTCGGCCTCATGCACGCCGACACGCTCGAGGAGGCGCTCGAACTGCAGAACGCGACGCAGTTCGGCCTCACCGCTGGCATCCACAGCCTCGACGAGGACGAGGTCACGTACTGGCAGGAGCACGTCGAAGCGGGCAACTGTTACGTCAACCGTCACATCACGGGCGCGATCGTGCAGCGTCAGAGCTTCGGCGGGTGGAAGGAATCCGTCATTGGCCCCGGCGCGAAGGCGGGCGGGCCGAACTACGTCGCGCAGCTCGGCACGTGGGTGTCTGACGGCGTCGCGCGTCAGGGCGCGCCGATCATGCCGCGGGTGCGCGACCTGCTCGAGATCCTGTCGCCGCTGGCGCGAAACGAAGCCGACCGCGAGTGGCTGCATGCGTCGCTGCGTTCCGACGCGTTCGCGTGGCGCGAGGAGCTCGGCATCGAGGCTGACCCGTCGTCGCTGCGCGCCGAGTCGAACGTCTTCCGTTACCGCCCGCAGCCGCAGGTCGTCGTGCGCGCGGAGCTCGGCGAGACTTCGGCGGACGGCGACGTCGACGCCGTCGCGGACCGCACGCTCGCCGAGGTGGCGCGACTCGTACTCGGAGCGCACCTCGTCGGTTCGAGCGTGTACCTGTCGTGGGATGTCGCGCTGCAGCCGGCGCTGACGCGCCTGGCGGCGACGGGCGAGGGACGTCAGGCACTCGTCTGGCTGAACCGCATGGGGTCGGTCGAGAGCTCGGCGCAGTTCGTCACGTGGTGCCGTGAGGGCACGCGCGACGGCGAGCCGCTGCGCATCCGCATGGTCGGCGCGGACGCCGACGGCGAGACGGCCGCCGCGCTCGCCTCAGCTCCCGGCGAGGACCAGGGCGCGAGCATCACGCCGCTGTTCGGCGAGGTGCTGTCGACGGGACGCCGGGAACTGCTGACGTTCCTGCGCGAGCAGGCCATCTCGCGGACACTGCACCGCTTCGGCCACGTCGCGCCGGAGCTGATGCGCTGACCGGTTGACGCCGAATCGGTGACCCACCGAGGTCTACTGCGTGACGAGCCGTCAGGGGGCGGCTCGTCACGCAGTTGGTTCGAGTTGAATGTGGACGAGATTCGCGAGTGTGGGCCAGATTCGCGAATGTGGACGAAAATCGCAGGTGGGCGGGGCCTGAGTGAGTGGGTGGCGCCGGGGGTATCCAGGGCGTCAGGATGTGCGCAGGGTGCCGGCGACGAGGGCGACCGGGGCGGTGTCGAGCGCGGGCGAGCAGCCGATCGAGTCGGTGTCGACGCTCAACGTCCGGGCACCGCTGACGGGCACGCGGAGTATCTTGGCCTGCTTGCCGCCGAGGGTGACGGTCTGCTTGGCGCTGCCGTCGACGCGGACGGTCACGGTCGTCGTACCTTCCGGCTGCATGTTCGTCCCCCCGGGCTGGGCGTCGGTGGCGCCGACGGTGAACGCCACCTCGTCGTAGCGACGATCGAGGGCGAACTGTGCCGCGGCGGTGCACGCCTGACGGTCGGTGAGCAACGGCACGACGGCGTCGTCGTACGAGGATCCGCCGACGCGCACGCTCGCCGTGCGCGCCCCGCCCGACAGCGCGCCCGACAGGGGGACGTCTCGTGGCTGCGTCGAACGATTCGACGTGGACGATGACGGCGCCGGAGCTGCGCTGTGCGACGAGGAGGAGTCACGCAGAAGCAGCCACGCGACGAGCGCGATGAGAGCGAGACCGGCGACGAGCGTCACCGCCAGCCAGACGCTGCGCCGGTGCTGCCCCCCGCTCGAAGTGTCGCTCGTCGCCGACGCTGTGCCCAGGTGATCGGCGGGATTCGCCCCACCCGGGCCGGCCACGCCACCCGCGCCGCCCGCGCCGACCGCCCCACCTGCGGCCGCAGGCGGCGCCGCCACCGCCGCGGCGGCGCCTGACATGGGCACGGGCGATCCGGTGGGCGCGGCGCTTTCCGACGCCCCTGCGGCGACGATCCGTGACGTCCGCGGCGGTGCGCTGAGCACGGGCGCGGCGGGGGCGCCGGCGAACTGCGGCGCCATGGCCCACAGTCGCTGCGCCACGGCTGCGGCATCGTCCGGGCGTTCGTGCGGGTTCTTCGCGAGCAGCTCGGCGATGAGCACCCACAGGGCATCGGGGATGTCGTCGGGGCGCGTCGGCGCGTGATCGGCGTGCAGGCGCAGCAACGCGACGGGCGAGTCCGCGTGGAACGGCACCGCGCCGCACGCCATCTCGTACAGCGTGACGCCGAGCGCGTAGAGGTCGCCCGCACGTCCGCTCGGTTGCCCGTCGCCGAGTTCGGGCGCGAGGTACTGCGGCGTGCCGATGACGTTCGCCGTCGCCACCTGCCCCGTCTGCGTGACGAGGGAGGCCACCCCGAAGTCGGCGAGCCTCGGCACGAGAGTGCCCAGCGCGTCGGTGGACGTCCGCGTCGATGCGGCGGCGGGCAAGGCGGTCTCGGTCGTAGCCCTCGACATTGCGTCGGGATCGTCGGCGAGCAGGACGTTCTCGGGCTTGAGGTCGCGGTGCAGCACATTCGCGCCGTGGACGGCGGCGAGGCCCTGTGCGATCTGGGCGCCGAGCGTCGCGACATCGTGCGGGGGCAGGTTGCCGCGCCGTTGCAGGAGGGCGCGCAGGGAGTCGCCGGCGACGTAGTCCATGACGATCGCGAGGCGCGGGCCCTCGACGACGAGGTCGTGCACGCGGATGACGTACGGGCTGCGCAGGCCGACGAGGAGGTTGCGTTCCTGCAGGAAGCGCGCGACGACGCCGGGGTCGTCGGCGAGTTCGGGGCGCAGCAGTTTGAAGGCCAGGGTGTGGCCGTCGACGTCATGCCCGACCCACACCTGCCCCATCGCGCCCGAGCCGATCTGCCGCTCGAGCGTGTAGCGGCTTCCCAGCTGCCAACTCTCGCTCACGCCGAGTTCCCTCCCTGCCTCGTTGGGACGATCCTATGGGCGCGCCGCCGCGTCTGGGGCTACTCTCGGGCACCAACCCCGACTTGCCCGCCGACCGGCGCGTGGCGTAGGAGAGATCATGGCCATCTTCGCTGTCACCTACACGTATTCCGACGACGTCGCCGCCCGCGACGCCCACCGCCCCGAGCACCGCACCTACCTCTCGCAGGTCGAGGGCATGCTGCTGTCCGGACCCCTCGCCGAGCCCGACGGTGCGCTGCTCGTCATCGCCGCGCCGACGCGTGAGGATGTCGCCGAGCGCCTCGACCGCGACCCGTTCTTGCTCGAGGGCATCGTCGTCGAACGCACG
Organism: Dermacoccus sp. CCH2-D9; assembly: GCF_001556795.1. Taxonomy (NCBI): domain Bacteria; kingdom Bacillati; phylum Actinomycetota; class Actinomycetes; order Micrococcales; family Dermacoccaceae; genus Dermacoccus; species Dermacoccus sp. CCH2-D9. Next base: position 13,633 of record NZ_LSJT01000031.1, on the reverse strand, counting down.
ATCCGCCCCTACACGCCCGTCCTCGGCTCGCAGGCGCCGACGTTCGCCGAACACCTCGAACGATGACGGAGACGCCACGCGAGCCCGCACCTGACGGCACGTCCGGCACCTCGTTCGTCGACACCTCGCGCCTCGCCGAGAGGGCAGACATCGACGAATCGCCGGCGTCTGAGGGCGCATCGTCGAGCCACGAAAATGTGTCGCTGTCGAACGCGGACCTGCCGGAGCCGAAGCTGCCACCGATCACGAGCGTCGTCATCGACATCGGGGACGATCGCGTCGAGGTCTTCCACCGCGACAGCGGGCCCGATGATCAGCCCGACAACGCCTCGAGTGACGGGGGTGTCGACGTCCCGGGCGTGAACGCGTCGCTCGCCGGCGAGCAGCGGGAGCACTCCGCGGCTGACGCTGCGGCCGACCTCGCTGCCGCTGAGCCCCACCCCGAAGCCGAGCCGACTGGTCGCCCGACGTACGTGCTCGTCCATGGTCTCGGCGGCAGCCTCGCCAACTGGGAGCCGTTGTGGCCGTTCCTCACCGAGGACGGTCGCGTGCTGGCGCTCGACCTCGCAGGGTTCGGCCGCACGAGTGGGGCGAACCGCTCAGCCGTCTCCGACAACGTCGATCTGCTCGCGGCGTACCTGCGTCAACTCGGTCTGAGCGACGTCGTCCTCGTCGGCAACTCGATGGGCGGGATGATCGTCGCGATGACGGCCGCGAAGCACCCTGAGCTCGTGTCGCGTCTCGTGCTCGTCGACCCCGTGCTGCCGCTGCACCCGCAGGATCGGCCGCACTGGTCCGTGCTCGTCACCTTCTCCCTCTACATGTGTCCGCCCGCGGCGCGACGCGTCATCCCGCGTTACGCCGCGCGCCGCGGCATCGACCGCATGGGCGTCGAGGGCGTCCTGACGGTCGTCGCCGACCCGCATCGCGTGCCGAAGTGGGTGATGCGACGATCCGTCGAGGAGGTCCGTGCTCTGGCCGAGAACCAGGACGCCGTGCCCGGGCTCGTGCGGGCCGCCAACTCGCTCGTCGTGGCTGCTGGAAGCCCGCGCTACCGTCGCGTGCTGAGTGAGTTGCGGGTGCCCGTCACGCTCGTGCACGGCGAGCGCGATCGCCTCGTGCCCGTCTCCGCGGCGCGTCGCATCGCCGCTCGTCACCCGGCCTGGACGTTCCTCGAAGGCCCCGGCCTCGGCCACGTGCCGATCTACGAGGCCGCGGGGTGGGTCGCACGCTGCATCGTGGGGGCGGCAGCGTCCTGACGAGCAAGACGGCCCGAGCCCGATGCCCGGCTCGGGCCGCCGATTGCCGGCGCCGTGCATGGTGTTTACCACCGCTCGCTCAGGATCGCCTCGCGCGCGCTGGTTCTGGTCGCTGGTGGATAACACTGTGCGTGGCGGGTGTCACCGCGTGCTGACTGGCCGCCAAGGTCACGAATGTGTCACGGTGGAGTCGATCGTCCGTCATCGTGACCCACCCCGACCTTCCTGAGAGGACCCAGTGACCTTCCCTCTTCGACCCGCCCGCACGCTGTCGGTGCTCGGTGCCTGCGCCGGTCTGACGCTCACGCTCGGTGCCTGCGGCAACAGCGGCGACGACCCGAGCGTGCAGGTCAGCCAGTCGAGTTCGGCCTCCGGCAAGCCCGGCGCGACACTTGCGCTGCGCAAGGCCTGCATCTCGTCGAACAGCCAGGTCGTCTCGGCGAATGCGGCGTGGAACGACGCCGTCGACTCTCACAAGGACGCCGACCTGCAGAAGGCGACGAAGACGATGGGTTCGCTCGCGGATTCGCTGCGCTCGGACGGGAAGCAGTCCGGTGATGCGTCGTTCAAGAAGAAGGCCGACGCAGCTGCGGCTCAGGTCGATGCGTTGAAGAAGGCGGAGAAGCCGGCGAAGACGGTCGACACGACGTCGTACAACAGCGCCGTCGAGGACCTCACGAGCTACTGCTCGACGATGTTCCCCCAGGCATCGAAGAGCGCCTGAGCAACGCCTCTTCGAGAGCGGCCCGCGCCGAGTCGCGGGCCGCTCTCGCTGCGTCGTAGGCCTTCTGCGCCGCCTCGACGCGGACTCGCAACCGCGCGATGCGGGCATCCATCTCGGCCAGCGCTGCCTTCTCGCGCTGCTCCTGCTCGGCCCGCCGCCTCTGGGCGCTCTCGCGCTCGGCGGCCTCACGTTCGGCTTTCTCCTGCTCGTCCTCATCCCGCCGGCTCTGGGTGTCGGCGACCTGCGGGGAGGCTCCATCCGCGGAGGAGGAAGCGGTTGGGGCTGATGTCGCGGCCGCAGCACCGCGGATTCGGTCTTGGGCAGGCGTACCGCCGGCGACGAGTCGCAGCGCGGGGCGCGCAGGCGCGTCGCGGTGCGCGACGGCGTCGGTGAGGTCGATGTCGCCCCACCCGCTGTAGCTCAGTGGCCGCACGAGTGCGCGGGTCGCCACGGCGTCGGCTGCCTGCCGGTCCGCGATCGCCGCGAGCAGCGTGGCGCGCACGGCCTCGGCGAGCGAGCCGTTCAGGTCGTGCCGCGTGACGATCTGCTGCAGCAGTTCCTGCCGTCGGGCCGACAACTCCTTGAGCGTGGCCGCGTCGAGCGAGGTCTGCGCGGCACGCATCTGTTCGCCGAGGGCGAGGACGTCGCTGATGGCGCCGTCGTCGAGGTGGTTGACGGCCGCGGCCGCGGCGGTGGGCTTGCGGAGCGCGGCGATCTCGCGGGCAGCATCGCGCTCACCGGCGGTACGTGCGGCTGCGGCGAGTTCCTTGCGCACCGCGACGAAGTCGGCCGGGTCGCCGCCGTAGAGCGTCGTGACGGCCTCGGCGACGGTGCCCACGTTCATGTCGGCGCTCATGCGGCCCGGCCGGGGGGTGTGCGTCGCACGAGGGCCTGCGGGTGCCCGGCGACGGCGATTCGTGCTGGGTTCATTGCTCCATTGTCCGTCGCCACCGATAGGGTATGCACAGCCTGGCGCCCGCCTGGCGCTCGTGGGGAGGTCTTTGGTGGTCGACGCAGCGGATCGCGCACCGATCGAGCGAGTGCTCGTTCTCGTGCCGACGTACGACGAGCGGGAGAACCTGCCGGTCATCGTCGAGCGCATCCGGAGTGCCGTCCCCGACGCCGACATCCTCGTCCTCGACGACAACTCGCCCGACGGGACAGGGCAGCTCGCCGATGAGATGGCGGCGGCCGACGCCCACGTGCACGTCATGCACCGTCGCGGCAAGGAGGGCCTCGGCAAGGCCTACCTCGCCGGTTTCGCGTGGGGTCTGGAGCGCGGCTACGACGCGCTCGTCGAGATCGACGCGGACGGTTCGCACCCGGCCGAGGAACTGCCTGCGATGCTCGCGCTCGCGGCCGGCGCCGACCTCGTCATCGGCTCCCGCTGGATCAAGGGCGGCTCCGTCGTCAACTGGCCGAAGAACCGCGAGATCCTCAGCCGCGGCGCCAACGTCTACGTCCAGGCGATGCTCGGCACCCGAGTCCATGACGCGACGGCCGGGTTCCGCGTCTACCGCGCGACGCTGCTGCGCCAGATCGACCTCGCGAGCGTGACGTCAGCCGGTTACGGCTTCCAGATCGACCTGACGTGGCGCTCGATCCGGGCCGGGGCGCGCATCGTCGAGCACCCGATCCGATTCAGCGAGCGCGAACTCGGCACGTCGAAGATGTCGGGCAACATCATCAGCGAGGCGCTGCTCGCCGTCGCCGGCTGGGGTCTCGAACTGCGGCGCGAACAGGCCGGGCACCTCCTGTCGCGGGTGCGGGCGCGACGGTCCTAGCGTTCGAGGGTGATGTGGTCGGGCACCTCGTGTCCCGGGTGGGCGCACGGCGCTCAGCCCCCTGATCCCGCTCCTGCGCGTCAGGCTTTCGGATCCTCTGCGGCGGCGCCGAACACGATCGTCCGGTAGGCGACGAAGCGCAGGATGGTGCCGATTCCGATGCCGATGAGGGCGTGCACGTTCTCCCACAACGCGCCGCGGGCCCCCAGCACGTAGTGCGCGAACGCGACCCAGGCCGAGGTGGCGGCGAGTGCGACACCGTTGACGGCGAAGAACAACACGACCTCGTGGTGCAGCGGACGGTTCTCGCGGTGACGGAACGTCCAGTACCGGTTGCCGACCCATGCGAACACGGTGGCCACGGCGCCCGAGATGATCTTCGCGGTCGTCACCTTGCCGTCGAGCGGGCCGGCGCGCAGCCAGTTGTACAGGCCCATGTCGATGAAGATGTTGAGCACGCCGATGATGCCGAACGTGCTGAGCTCGCGCCAGAACGCGGCGAGCGGGGACGACGCCGTAGTCGCCTGGTGCCCGGACGAGTCGGCCCCGAGCGATGACGCTCCGGCCGCGGGCGTCTCGTCGGGGCGCGCCGCTGCGGTCCGTGAGGTCATAACGTCCGATGCTACCCATTGCGCCTTCTGACGGGCTGAGAACGTCAGCACATCGGACGGCCGCGCAGCGCCTTTTCGTCGTTCGTCGATGCGCCCGAAAACCCGTGAGTACAGTGATCGGCATCACATCGAACCCTGGCGTTCGATACAGGCCGCGACGTGACGCGTCGTCCCGAGACAGTGCGTGCGACGAGACTTTGGAGGTGGGCATGGACGGGAAGAGTTTCGACGCGATCGTCGTGGGCGCGGGGCTGGCAGGTCTCGTGGCGGCGGCCGAACTGACGTCGCGGGGGCGCCGCGTCGTCGTCGTCGAGCAGGAGAATCGCGCCAATCTGGGCGCTCAGGCGCACTGGTCGTTCGGTGGGTTGTTCCTCGTCGACTCGCCCGAGCAGCGCCGCCTGCGGGTGCGCGACAGCCTCGAGCTCGCGTGGCAGGACTGGTGCGGCAGCGCCCAGTGGGACCGCCTCGAGGGTGAGGCGAACGCGTCCGGTGAGCCCCTCGGTGAGGACGTCTGGGGAAAGCGCTGGGCGCGCGCCTACGTCGAGTGGGCGGCCGGCGGCAAGCGGGAGTGGTTGCGCGAGAACGGAATCGAGCTCACGCCAATGGTCGGGTGGGCCGAGCGAGGCGACGGTCGCGCCGGGGGTCACGGCAACTCGGTGCCCCGCTTCCACATCGCGTGGGGCACCGGCACGGGCGTGAGCGGCCCCTTCGTCGAGAAGGTGCTCGACGCCGAGGCCCGGGGCCTGCTGACGTTCGCGCACCGTCATCGCGTCGACGAACTCATCGTCGAGACCCCTGCCGACGGTGGTGCTCGCGCCGTCACCGGCGTGCGCGGGAGCGTCCTCGCTCCCGACGACGCGGAGCGCGGTGTCGCCTCGAACCGCGACGTCGTCGGCGGGTTCGAGTTCACGGCGCCGTCGGTCATCGTCGCGAGCGGCGGCATCGGTGGCAACCACGACCTCGTGCGGCGCTGGTGGCCGGCGGATCTCGGCGAGGCGCCGCGTTCGATGCTGACGGGGGTGCCCGCCTACGTCGACGGGCGCATGCTCGAGATCGCCGCGGACGCGGGCGCGCGCCTCGTCAACCGTGATCGGATGTGGCACTACACCGAAGGCATCCGAAACTGGAACCCGGTGTGGCCGCAGCACGCCATCCGCATCCTGCCCGGCCCGTCGCCGCTGTGGTTCGACGCGATCGGACGTCGCATGCCGATGCGGTGCCTGCCCGGTTTCGACACGCGCGGCACGCTGCGTCACCTGCGCAGCGACCCGGCGATCCGCGCGTACGACCACTCGTGGTTCATCGTCACCCAACCGATGCTGGAGAAGGAGTTCGCCCTCTCCGGCTCGGAGCAGAACCTCGACCTGACGTCCGGGAGCCGCCGCGAGGTCGTGCGGGCGCGTCTGGCGAAGGGTGCGCCGCGAGCGGTCGCCGACTTCGTCGAGCACGGCGAGGACTTCGTCGTCGCCGAGACGCTCGAAGAGCTCGTCGCGAAGATGAACGAGTTGACGGACGAGCCGCTGCTCGATGCGGCACACGTGCGTCGGCAGATCGAGGAGCGTGACGCGCAGGTCGACAACGCCTACGGCAAGGACGTGCAGGTCATGGCGATCCACAACGCGCGCCGCTACCTCGGCGACCGGCTGGCGCGCGTGTCGGCGCCGCACCGCGTGCTCGATGAGCGGCAGGGCCCGCTCGTCGGCATCAAGCTGCACGTGCTGACGCGCAAGAGTCTCGGCGGCATCCAGACCGACCTCGACTCGCGCGTGCTCGACGCTCGTGGCCGCGTCGTGCCGGGGCTGTTCGCCGCCGGTGAGGCCGCCGGCTTCGGCGGGGGAGGCGTCCACGGCTTCAACGCGCTCGAGGGCACGTTCCTCGGAGGATGCCTGTTCTCCGGGCGAGCGGCCGGGGTGGCCGCCTCCCGAGTGGCATGACGACGACATAGCAATTCGTGATTGAATCCGCAGGCCGAAATACGAGACGAACATGAGGGGGTGGCTCGGTGGCGCAGCGGAAAATCACCCAGGCGCGTGCGCACGAGACGCGCGCTCGCATCCTGACGGGCGCCGCCGAGGCATTCGCCGAGCACGGTTTCGCCGGCGCGACCATCGCCGACATCGTGACGCGCTCGGGCGTGACGAAGCGCGCGCTGTACTTCCACTTCGACACGAAGGAAGAGGTCGCCGACGCCGTCCTCGCCGCGCACACGACGTGGCTGCGCGACGCCGTCGCCGCCCTGGCGGGCTCGCCGGTGCAACGCCTCGTCGACTACGGCTACCTCACCTGTGACGGGCTCGCCGACGACCCGATCTTCCAGGCGACGGCTCGGCTCGCGATCGAGCGCGAGACCTACGGCGCGGGGCGTCCGGCGTCGTTCGGGGTGTGGCAGGAGACGACCCGCGACATGCTCGACGAGGTTGCCGCTGCGGGGTGCCTCAATGCCGGGGTCGACACGGGCGTCGTGGCGCGCATGCTCAGTGCGACCGTCCTCGGGCTGCACCTGTCAGCACGCGCGAGCGATCCGTCGTCGCGCCTGCACGCCGAGATCGAACAGTGCTGGACGCACGCCGGGGCGACCCTCGTGAGGCCCGAAGCGCTCACCGGTGTGACGCTGCGTCGCGCCCGCCCCACCGCGTGACACTCTTGAGCCATGGAACAGCAGAAGGTGGTGTCGGCGCGTGAGGCCGTGCCGTACGGCGTGCGGGTGGCCGCGTGGTGGTCGGTGTGCCTGCTCGCCATCGCCGTCGGGGTGCTCGCGTTCTTCTGGGGCGTCACGCGTCTCGGCGTCGTCACCGTCTCCTTCGTCACCGGGGTGATGTTCGCGGCGCTCCTCGCTCCGATCGTGTCGTGGCTGGTGCGGCGCGGCGTGGGGCGCACGACATCCGCGGTCATCGCGTTCTTCGTCGGTGTCGGTTCGGCTGCGGGGCTGATCGCGTTCGTCGTGGCGCAGATCGACGACTCCAGCGGCGAGTTCGCCCGACAGCTGACGCTGGCCGAGCAGGGCGCGCGGCACTGGCTCGTCGACGGGCCGCTGAAGATCGACGAAACCTCCGCGAGCCGCTACACGACCGACCTCGGAACGACGCTGAGCAACCACACGACCGACATCGTCGGCTGGGCGGCGGCGCACGTCGGCATCGTCACGGGCGGGCTGTCGGCGCTGCTGCTCACGCTGTTCTGCGCGTTGTTCCTGCTCGCCGACGACGGCTCCATCTGGCGTTGGATCGTGCGGCTGCTGCCGCGTGGCGCGCACAACCACGTCGACCTCGCGGGCGCGGCGGCGTGGCGCACCCTCGTCGTCTACATGCGCTCGCTCGTGCTGCTCGCCCTGCTCAACGCGGCGGCGATGCTGCCCGTGCTCTGGTTCGCGGACGTGCCCCTCGCCGTCCCGCTGACCGTCGTCATCTTCCTCGGCTCGCTCATCCCGCTCGTCGGGGTGCTGCTCGCCGCGGCGCTCATGTTCGCCGTCGCGTTCGTCGGCAACGGGCTCGTCACCGCGCTCGTGCTCGTCGCGATCCTCACGGTGCTCGTGCAGCTGCTCGGCAACCTCGTCAACCCCCTCATCCTCGGACGGTTCGTCGACCTGCACCCCGTCGTCATCCTGATCGGCGTGAGCGCCGGCACGCTGCTCGGCGGGGCGTTCGGCGCGTTCACGGCCGTGCCGCTCATCGCCGTCGTCAACAACATGGTCAAGGTGATGCGCAGCTACCATCTCGAGGAACACGGCGACGAGGATCTCGACGCCGTCGACGAACGTCAGCTCGAACGCCGCGCCAAGGAGGCCATGTGAACGCCGAGCGTCCCGGAGCGCTGCGGATGGCCGCGCTGCGCGTCTACCGGATGCTGCCCGCCGGGCTCAGCCACCGCATCGTGCACGCCATGCAGCCGACGTTCAGCGCCGGCGCCGTCGCCATCATCGAGCACGACGGGCGCGTGCTCGCGCTGCGTCAGGCGCACCGCAGCGGATGGTCGCTGCCTGGCGGCCTCATCGACGCCGGCGAGCAACCGCAGGACGCCGTCGTGCGTGAGGTGCGTGAGGAGACGGGCCTCGACATCGAGCCGGGCAGCGTCGTGGCCACTGATTTCGACCCGGAGATCCGGCACGTCGACGTCATCTTCCGCGTCGTGTGCGACGAGCGACCCGAGGTCGAGGTGGCGAGCGAAGCCCTCGAATCCGGATGGTTCGCGCTCGACGAACTACCGCACCCCGACAAGTCGACGCGCCGCATCCAGCGCGCCGTGCGCCTCGCGCGGCAGCCATCGAGCGTGGGGCGTGTCGTCGGGCGCGGCGACTGAGGGTTCAGCCCTGCGCGCTTCTCAGCGCAGCAGCCCGGCGCGTCGTGCGAGTGCCACCGCTTCGGTGCGCGAGGTTGCGCCCAGTTTTTCGTTGATATGCACGAGGTGCGTCTTGACGGTCGCCTCGGAGACGAAGAGGTGCTTCGCGATCTCCTTGTTCGTCGCGCCGCCGGCGACGGCGTCGAGCACGTCGAGTTCGCGGGCCGTCAGTGTCGGTGCGGGCGAGGACAACCGGTTGACGAGGCGCGCCGCGACGGCGGGCGCGAGCACCGTCTCGCCGCGTGAGGCGCGGTGCACGGCCTCGACGAGGTCGGCGGGCGGTGCGTCCTTGAGCAGGTAGCTGGACGCGCCGGCCTCGACGCCGCGCACGATGTCGGCGTCCGTGTCGTAGGTCGTGAGGATGAGGACGCGGGGCGCGTCGTCGCGGGCGCGGATGGCGCGCGTCGCCGCGACGCCGTCGAGGCCGGGCCCCATCTGCAGATCCATGAGGACGACGTCGGGGCGCACCCCCTGCTCGGCGAGGCGGTCGAGCACGCGCAGGGCCTCCTCGCCGCCGCCGGCCTCGTCGAGGACGTCGATGCCCGACGCGTCGAGCAGCGCTCGTAGGCCCGCGCGCACGACGGGATGGTCGTCGGTGAGGATGACGCTCGTCATCGGAGGTTGCTTTCCGTCGAGGGTGTCACGTGCGGTTCGACTCCGGCCGTCAGGGCAGGGGCGGGCTGGGTGTTCTCCTGCCTCACCGCCTTGTAGGGGCCGCTGGTGGGGATGGTCGCGATGAGGGCGGCGCCCTCGCCGGGCTGGGATTCGATCTCGAGGTGGCCGCCGAGTGCATCGAGGCGTTCACGCATGGTGCGCAGGCCGAATCCGCTGCCGCCCAGGGGTGCGCGTTCGACGTCGGCGTCGGTGAAACCCACGCCGTCGTCGATGACTTCGAGGCCGACCTCGTCGGGTCGGTAGCTGAGCGTCACGCCGACGCGCTGCGCTTTGCTGTGGGTGCGCACGTTGGCGAGGGCGCTCTGCGCGATGCGCAGCAGAGCGACATCGACTGGGGCCGGCAGTGGGCGCGGTTCGCCGTCGCAGGTCGTGTCGGCGCGGATACCGGTGTGCTCCGTCAGGCGCGCGGTGAGGCGCTCGAGAGCGCCGGACAACGGCGCGTCGACCAGGTCGCTCGGCGTCAGGGCATGGACGACCTCGCGCGAGTCGGCGAGGCCCTGCGCGGCCGTCGACTCGATCTGCTCGAGCAGGCGCACCATCTCGTCGCCGGCGTGCGCGGCGCTGTCGCGGGTGGCCTGGGCGCTCGCGGGCTGGGTGAGGGCGTGCTGGTTACGGGCGAGACCCGCGCGCGACAGCAGCACGATGCTGGAGAAGCCCTGCGCGAGGGTGTCGTGGATGTCGTGGGCGAGGCGTTCGCGCTCGGCGAGGACGCCGGCGCGGTGCTGGGCGAGGGCGAGCGTCTCCTGCGTCGCGAGCACGTCGTCCTGCGCGGCGACGAGCTGGGTGACGAGTTCGCGGCGGCGTGTGTTCTCCGCACGCAGCTGGGCGTAGACCCACGAGATGCCGAGCGCGACGATCATCCCCATGATCGGGCCGATGACGGTGCCGACGTTGCGTCCGTCGGGGCGCGAGACGAGGGCGGCGACGCTCGCGACGAGGACGAGGGGCACGAGGGCGGCAGCGATGGGCCGGATCGCGACGTGCAGGACGAGGAAGTACAGCGCGAACGCCACCCACGCGAAGTCAGGCGCGACGGCGAGCGTCAGGCACCACGCGAGCGTCAGCGCGATGATCCACACCTGGCCGGTGTGCGAATCCTGGGCGGCGCGCAGCGACTGGGCGCGGCGCGCGCGGCGTTCGACGACGAGGCCGCTCAGGTAGACGCCGGTGAACACGACCGTCGCGGCGATGACGGCGAACGGCGAGGCGTCTCCGGCGAGCGCCCGGATCACCCCGACGACGAGCAGCACGACGAACAGGACGTGCATCGCGGCCTGCATGATGCGGATGGTGCGTTCGGAGTCGGTGGTGGGGTCGGTGGTACTCATCACCGTCCATTTTGCCGCGTGGATGCGTCGAACGCGCACGGACGTCAACCGAACGGTTGATGCGTTCTCCCACTGCCTGGGTGATGCGCGCAGGGGTGAATCGCGCTGGAATGGAGAAAACCTGGAGATCCTGTGCCGAAAGAAGAGGTTGATGTTCCTCGCAACTCGAGACCTTGCGTACGCCAAGGGTCGTTTCGCCCTCATCGGCGGCGTCATCGGCCTGATCACGCTGCTCGTCGTCATGCTGACCGGCCTCGCGGCCGGCCTCGGGAAGGAGAGCGTGTCGGCCATCGACACGTTGCCCTCGCACGGTGTCGACCAGATCGGCTTCTCGGCCCCCGCGAAGGGGCAGAAGGTCGGGTATGACAGCTCCCACGTCGAGGCGAAGGACATCGACAAGATCAAGTCGGTCAAGGGCGTCACCGACGCCTCGCCGCTGACGATCACGCAGGGCCGCGCGAGTGTCTCCGGTGTGCCGTCGGCGGTCGCCGTCTTCGCCGTGCCGGGCGGTTCGTTCGCCGTGCCGGGCGGTTCGTTCGCCGCGCCGAAGGGGGTGAAGAACGGCTCCGTCGTCGTCGGCAAGACGATCACGAAGGACGCCGCGCTCAAGGAGGGCGAGTCGATCTCGTTCAACAACAAGAGCGTTCGCGTCGAGAAGCTGAGCGACGACGCGTCGTACCAGCACCAGCCCGTCGTGTGGATGACGGAGAGCGACGCGAAGGCCGCCAGCCTGCTCGGCCAGGGCTCGGGCACCGTCGCGCTCGTCAAGACGGGCAGCGGGTTCTCGAAGGACGCGCTCACCTCGGCGACCGGCCTCGACGTGCAGGACCCGAAGACGTCGCTCGGCACGATCAGCGCCTACCAGGCCGAGAACGGCTCGCTGACGCTCATGCGCGTCATGCTCATGCTCGTCTCCGCCCTCGTCGTCGGCGCGTTCTTCACCGTCTGGACGATCCAACGCACGCCCGACCTCGCCGTCCTCAAGGCGATGGGCGCGCACACCGGCTACCTCGTGCGTGACGCCATGGGTCAGGCCGCCATCCTGCTGCTCATCGGTGGCGGCCTCGGCACGATCGTCGCGACCGTCCTCGGCTACTTCGCGCAGGGCACGGTGCCGTTCGTCCTCAGCCTCACCACCACGCTCGTCCCGCTGGCGCTGCTGTTCGTTCTCGGTCTGCTCGGCGCGCTCGTCAGCGTGCGCCGCATCGTGACCGTCGACCCCAACACCGCACTGGGGGCCGCGCGATGAGCCTTCGTCGTCATGCACCCGTACCTCGTGTCGAAGGCCGCGCGATGAGCCTCGACGCCACTCTCGTCCCCACCACCGCGCCAGGAGCAGCCCGATGAGCCTCGACGTCAAGAACGCGACGCTGACCTTCCCCGACGGCGCCTCGGGGCGCATCACGGCCGTCAACGACGTGTCGTTGCACGTCGCCGCGGGCGAGTTCGCCGCGGTGACGGGCCCGTCGGGTTCCGGCAAGTCGTCGATGCTCGCCGTCGCCGGCCTGCTGCAGACGCCCGACTCCGGCGTCGTGACGATCGACGGCAAGGTCGTCTCGGGGCTCTCGCACAAGGACGCCGCAGCGGTGCGCCTGTCGTCGATCGGGTTCGTCTTCCAGCAGAGCAACCTCATCGCGTCGCTGACGTCCGTGGAGCAGCTCGAGATCGTTGCGCGCATCGCCGGGCGTCACGGCAAGGACACCGCATCGCGGGCCGAGGAACTGCTCGCCGCCGTCGGGTTGGAGAAGGTCTTCGACCGCCGCCCCGCAGCGCTCTCCGGCGGTCAGCGTCAGCGTGTCGGCATCGCCCGCGCGCTGATGAACGAGCCGAAGCTGCTGCTCGTCGACGAACCGACCGCGTCGCTCGACACCGAGCGCGGCACCGCCGTCGTCGAACTGCTCGGCAAGGTGACGCACGAACACCAGGCCGCGACCATCATGGTGACGCACGACCTGCACACCCTCGACGCCGTCGACTCGCTGCACGAGATGGTCGACGGTCGCCTGCGCACGCTCGAGGCGGCCCCGACGCAGGGTTGATGTCGGCGCCTCGTCGTAGTGCTGGCCTCGGCGCCTGATCGCCTCGACGGAGACGACGCGAGGAATCGGGCGTAGGCGAACATGACGCCGGCCGGATGCGACAAGCATCCGGCCGGCGTTCGTCGTCTCGTGGTTGCGGCGTCTCACGGTGGCGTCGTCTCGTGGCTGCGGCGTCTCACGGTGGCGTCGCCTCGTGGTTTCGGCGTCTCGACGGTAGGTGTGAGGTCGGCGAGTCGTTGGGGACGGGATTCGCAGATGGGGACGCGAATCGCGGTTGGGGACGGGAGTTCGAGCTGGCGCCTGTTCTCGCGCCGGCGTTGGTCAGGAGTTGACGTGAGCCAGCTGCGTCGTCGTGGCCGGCGCGTCATGCATCAGGGCGAGGCGTAGGCATCCGAGAGCGACGGGGATCTCGGCGGCGAGCGCCATGGCGACGGCGGTGGCGAGCGAACTTGTCGTGGTCGCGCTCGCGATGTCCGTGACGGCGTCGAGGACGAACAGCGTCGCGCCGACGAGCCCGATGAGCCGGGTGGCCGCGGCGCGTCGACTGGTGGCCAGAACGAGTGCGGTGAGGGCGAGGAGTTCGCTCACGTCGAGCCCCAACCACGCCGCGATGCTCGCAGGGTCGACGCGCTGCGCGTCCAGGCGCAGGTAGAGCACCGGGATCCAGGCTGCGAGGACGCCGCCTGCCACCGTCAGGACTCGTGTCACCGTCGTGTTCTCCACGTCCCCCACGTTCGCGCTCGCGTGTGGGTGGGTGATGTCGAGATCCTGTGCGTCGGCCATGAGCGCTCGCGGGCGATCTGGCGTGGTGTTGACGTCGCAATGTCGACGTGGTGCGGTGCCGCAGCGCGGGCGTGGGGGAGCACCGGGGGGAAGCC
>NZ_LSJT01000030.1:0-9107 GCF_001556795.1 Dermacoccus sp. CCH2-D9 | reverse complement strand
GTGCCCATGAGGCCGCCGAACAGGTTCGTCGACAGCGACTTGAAGTACGGCGCGAGGATGATGAGCGGTGCCGTCTCGCCCATGACGCGGGCGAGGCCGAGCAGCACACCGGTGACGATGCCGGAGAACGCCGTCGGGAGAACGATCTTGAGGATCGTCTTCCACTTCGGCACGCCGAGGGCGTACGCGGCCTCGCGCAGCTCGTTCGGCACGAGCTTCAACATCTCCTCCGTGGAGCGCACGACGACGGGAACCATGAGCAGCACGAGCGCCAGGCACACGGCGAACGGGATGCGGTCGAAGCCGAACGTCGTCACCCAGACGGCGTAGACGAACAACGCGGCGACGATGGAGGGGACACCGGTGAGGATGTCGACCATGAAGCTGACGATCTTCGCGGCACGGCCGCGCCCGTACTCGACGAGGTAGACGGCGGTCATCACGCCGATCGGCACGGCGATGAGAGCCGTGACGAAGGCCTGGATGAGGGTGCCCTGGATGGCGTGGGCGGCGCCGCCGGCGACCTCGCGGCGGCCGACGCCGCGCTGGCTCTTCGTCCACCAGTCGACGTGCAGGAGCAGCTCGCCGCCCTTCATGATGACGGTGGCGATGATCCACACCAGCGGTACGAGGGCGACGAGGAACGCGGCCCACATGACGACGGTGGCGATCGTGTTCTTCGTCGCGCGGCCGCCGGACTGGCCCTTGCCGGAGAGCGAGTTCTTCGACCGGGGCTCGGGAGCGGGGTTCTTCTCGAGGGAGTGGGCTGCGGTGCTCATTCGGTGAACGCCTTCCTGCGCTCGATGACGACACGGGCGATCGCGTTGACGACGAACGTCAGGATGAACAGGACGAGGCCCGCCGCGATGAAGGCCCCCGTCTTCGAGGGGTTGTCGAACTCGCCGGCGTTGTTGGCGATCTTCGAGGCGAAGGTCTCACCGCCCTTGAAGATCGAGAAGTTCCAACCCTCGCTGCCGTTGAGGGCGGAGACGATCATCATGACGGCGACGGTCTCACCGAGCGCGCGCCCGAGGCCGAGCATGGACGCGCTGATGATGCCGGGCTTGCCGAAGGGGAGCACCGCGGTGCGGATGACCTCCCACTTCGTCGCGCCGAGCGCCGTCGCCGCATCCTTGTGGGCCTGCGGCGTCTGCGCGAAGACCTCACGCGTCAGGGCCGTGATGATCGGCAGGATCATGATGGCGAGGATGATCGAGACGAAGGCGATGGTGCTCGCGGGGGAGGTGTCCGTCTTGGCGAACAGGGGGCACCAGCCCAGCACGTCCTGGATGACCTTGGCCACCGGGTCGAAGTACTGACCGACGGTGAACACGCCCCACAGGCCGTAGACGATGGACGGCACGGCCGCCAGCAGGTCGATGAGCGCAGCGCCCGGCTTCGCCAGCCACTTCGGCGCGTACTGCGTGAGGAACAGCGCGATGCACACGGCGAGCGGCACGGCGATGAGCATGGCGAGCACCGAGGAGGTGACCGTCACCCACAGCAGGCGGGCGATGCCGAAGTGCATCGGGCTCGAGTCGACGTCCCAGTCCTGGGAGGTGAGGAAGTTCGAGTGGTCGTCCATGATGGCGGGAACCGCCTGGATGACGAGGAAGGCTCCGACGAGCGCGACGAGGACGACGACGAGGAGGCCCGCGCCGCGCGCGAGGCCACCGAAGATCATGTCGCCCCTGCGGCCCGTCGCTGCGCGGTCACCGGAGGGGGCGCGTTCGCCGGGGCCCTCCCCGGGGGTGTGACCGTCGTCGGGGCCGGGTGCGTCGGCCACCGAGACGCCGGTGATTGAACTCATGAGGTTTCCTGCCTCTGCTCGAGCTGGTACGGGTGGAACGCGAGACTTTGGACTCGCTCCGACGCGCAGACGGGGTGCTCGGGCGCCGAAGCGCCCGAGCACCCCGTCAGGCGCTGTGCGTCACTGGATGGCGTTGACGGCCGTCTTGACCTTGCCCTGGATGTCGGCCGGCAGCGGCGCGTAACCCTGGGATTCGAGGTTCTTCTGGATGTCGTCGCCGGCGAAGTAGGTGAGGAACGACTTCACGGACTTGCCGATCTCGGCGTCCTTGTACTTCGAGCAGACGACCTCGTACGTGACGAGGACGATCGGGTAGGCGCCCGCTTCCTTCGTCGCGTAGTCGAGCTTGAGGCGCAGGTCGTTGCCCGTGCCGTCGATCTTCGCGGCAGAGATGGCCTTGGACGCCGAGGCGCCGGTCAGCTCGACGGCGCCCGCGCCGTTGTCGATCTTCGCGACCTGCAGCTCGTTGTCCTTCGCGGCCGACCACTCGGCGTACGTGATGCCACCGTCGGTCGACTTCACGGACGAGGTCACGCCGGCCGTCTTGGCCTTGCCTTCGCCCTTGCCCGTCCACTTCTTGCCGGGCTCGGCCGTCCACTTGTCCTTCGCGGAGGCGGCGAGGTACTTCGTGAAGTTCTCCGTCGTGCCCGACTCGTCCGAGCGGAAGAAGACCTTGATGTCCTTGGCCGGCAGGGTGACGCCCTTGTTGACCGCGGCGATCGCCGGGTCGTTCCACTTCGTGATCTTGCCGTTGAAGATGTCGGCGAGGACGGCCGGCGTCAGCGTGATCGGGTCTTTGACGTCCTTCAGGTTGTACGAGACGGCGATCGGGCCGGTCACCATCGGGATGTTCCAGGCCTCGGAACCGCAGGCCGTCTTGGCCTCGTCGGTCTCGATCTTGCCGTCCTTCGGCTTCGTCTTGAGCGCGGAGTCGGAGCCGGCGAAGTTGACCTGGCCGGCGATGAACTGCTTGATGCCGTTGCCGGAACCGGTCGCGTTGTACGTGACGTTGTTCTCGCAGGTCTTGCCGTACTTCTCGATGGCGTCCTGGATCGCGTTGTCCTGGGCGGAGGAACCCTCGGCCTTCAGGTCCTTCTTGCCGCAGTCGGCCGAACCCGAGTCACCGCCGGACTTGGCGGCGTCCGTCGCGCTGGAGCCTGCGGACTTGGCGCCGTCGGTGGCGGAGTCGGACGACTCGCTGCCACAGGCGGACAGGGCAAAGGCGCTGGCCAGCGCGACGCCGGAGATGCGGGCGATGCTCGTGATCTTCACGGGATACAGACCTCTCGTCACAAAGTATTTCCGGGCACGTGCCTGGACGCTTGGAACCTAGGTCGTTCACGTGTCGCGAATCCCCCTTCGAGGTAAACGTTGAGTGAACGCAGTCTGAGGGGTGTGAGAGGCCTTGGGGCAGTGGGAGATTGCCGGTCGGAATCGGTGCTCAGCGTTCCAGGGGTGGGGTGCGCAACCGCTCCACCGAGACGATCTGCGCCTCCTGGCCGCCACCGAGGACCTGGCAGACGAGCACCTCGCCCTTATCCATCCCGTGCGCCTTGATGTGGCCGAGGCAGCGACGCGTCGCCGACCCGGTCGGCGCGAGTGCGGACAACCCCGCGACGAGATCGGGGATGAGGGGGCGGTGAGTGCACAACGCCGTCGCATCGGCGCGCTCGAGGGCGCGCGTCAACTGGCGGGCGGCCTTCTCAGGACGAGCGGCGAAGGTCTCCTCCGACAGCGCGCTCTTAGTCTGCAACCGCGTCCCGCTCGCGGACGTGAACGGCTTGACCGTCTGCACGCACCGCGTCGACGACGACGACACGACGCGCTCAGGAGCCCACGCGCCGAGGACGGGGACGAGCGCAGCGGCCCGTGCGCGGCCGCGCTCGCTCAGCGGGCGGCGGGCGTCGTCGTCACCCCGATACGCGGCGCGTGCCTGGGCGTGGGCGTGACGCACGAGCAGCAGCGGCCACGTCTCGAGGCGGCCGTCACGCTCGGCTTCGAGCAGGGCGTCGAGGGGGATGCGATCGCGTGCGTAGCTGAGCGTGCGTCGAGCCGTCTCGACGTCGAGCCAGCGCACCTCGTCGACCTCGTGCTCGAGCACTCCGCTGCCGCCGACGACCTGGGCGGCCCAGTACCGGACGAGCTTCGTCGCGCCGTTGTCGAGGCCGTAGACGAGCTCGGGCAGGGGGATGCCGAGACGCACCCGCAGCCCCGTCTCCTCGAGCACCTCACGCGCAGCGGCCTGAGCGAACGTCTCACCGGGGTCGAGCTTGCCCTTCGGCCACGACCAGTCGTCATAACGCGAACGGTGCACGAGCGCCACCTCGATGCCGCTGCGGCGGCGGCGCCACACGAGCGCCCCGGCAGCAGGCACCAGCTCGGGGTTCTTGCCGCGCGTCACCGCCGGCGGGCCTTGCGACGACGCTTCGAGTACGCCTCGATCAGATCGGCCTGGTAGTCGTTCTTCGGCGCGCCGTCGGGCGTGAGGTTCTCCCGGATCCAGCGGCCCTCGGCGTCGAGACGCCACGACGAGGTCTGCGGGCTCATGCCGGTGGCGACGACGTCGACGACCGTCGCGACCTGACGCTCGTCCGTCAGCCGCACGAGCGCTTCGACGCGGCGGTCGAGGTTGCGGTGCATCATGTCGGCGCTGCCGATGTAGGCGATCGGCTCCTGGCCCTCGACGTCGAAGACGAACACACGGCTGTGCTCGAGGAAGCGCCCGAGGATCGAGCGCACCTCGATGTTCTCGCTCAGCCCGGGCACGCCCGGACGCAGCGCGGAGATGCCGCGCACGAGGACGTTGACCTTCACCCCGGCCTGCGAGGCGCGGTAGCAGGCGTCGATGATCTGCTCGTCGACGATAGAGTTGACCTTGAGCGACACGCTCGCGGCCTTGCCGGCCCTGGCCGCCTCGATGCACCGGTCGATCTGCTCGATCAGACCGGAACGCACCGAACGCGGCGCCACGAGAAGGCGCTTGAACTTGGCGCGCGGCGCCATGCCCGACAGCTGGTTGAACAGCCGGCCCAGGTCCTCGCCCACGTCGGGGTCGGTCGTGAGCAGCCCGAGGTCCTCGTAGAGACGAGCCGTCTTGGGGTTGTAGTTGCCGGTGCCGACGTGGCAGTAGCGGCGGATGCCGTCGCCCTCATGCCGCACGACGAGGCACAGCTTCGCGTGCGTCTTGAGCCCGACCATGCCGTAGACGACGTGCACGCCCGCGCGCTCGAGCTTGCGCGCCCACGTGATGTTGTTCTCCTCGTCGAAGCGCGCCTTGATCTCGACGACGGCGAGCACCTGCTTGCCGGCCTGCGCTGCGTCGATGAGTGCCGAGATGATCGGCGAGTTGCCGCTCGTGCGGTACAGCGTCTGCTTGATGGCGAGCACGTCTGGGTCGGCTGCGGCCTGCTCGACGAACGCCTGCACCGACGTCGAGAACGAGTCGTAGGGGTGGTGCAGCAGGATGTCGCTCGAACGCATCGCGCCGAGGATGTCGGGGGCCTCGGAGCGCTCGACCGGCGCGAGCAGCGGGTGGGTCTTCGGCATGAACCGCGGCCACTGCAGCTCGCTGCGGTCGAGATCGGCGATGTCACCGAGGCCGCGCAGGTCGAGCGGCTCGGGCAGGCGGAAGACCTCGTCGTCGCTGACGCCCAGCTCACGCGTCAGCAGGTCGAGGACGTGATCGTCCATGTCGTCGGCGACCTCGAGACGCACCGCCGCGCCGAAGCGGCGTCGCGTCAGCTCTTTCTCGAGGGCAGTGAGCAGGTTCTCGGCGTCGTCCTCCTCGACCTCGAGATCCTCGTTGCGCGTGACGCGGAAGGTGAATTGCTCGTGCACCTCCATGCCGGGGAACAGCACGTCGAGATGCTCGGCGATGACGTCCTCGAGGGTGACGAAGCGCGCGTCGTACAGCGGGTCCTCGCCTTCGCCCGTCGGCAGCTTGACCATGCGTGGCAGCAACGGCGGCACCTTCACGCGAGCGAAGTGCTCGCGGCCCGTCTTGGGGTCGATGAGCAGCACCGCGAGGTTGACCGACAGGCCCGAGATATACGGGAAAGGATGCGCCGGGTCGACGGCCAGCGGGGTGAGGACGGGGTAGACCTGCGCCTCGAAGTAGGTGCCCAGGTAGTCACGGTCTGCGTCCGTCAGCTGCGAGAGCTTGAGCAGGCGGATGCCCTCCTCCTCCAGGGCCGGGCGGACCTGGCGATGGAAGATGCCGGCGTGCAGATCCATGAGGTCGTGCGAGGCGCGCGTCAGGTCGTCGAGCAGCTCACGCGGTTCGAGACCGGACGCCGAGCGCACCGCGAGGCCGGCGGCGATGCGGCGCTTGAGGCCCGCCACACGCACCATGAAGAACTCGTCGAGGTTCGAGGAGAAGATCGACAGGAAGCGGGCGCGCTCGAGCAGCGGCACGTTCGGGTCGGTCGACAGCTGCAGGACGCGCTCGTTGAACTGCAGCCACGACATCTCGCGGTCGAGGAAACGGTCTGCGGGCAGCTCCGGCTCGTCAGCAGAGGCGGTCTTCGTCGACTTCGCCTTCTCCGTCGTGGCCGCCGAGCGCGCGACGTTGCGTGGACGAGAGGCCGCGCGTGGCTTGAACCGAGCGACGGCCGTCGACGGAGACGAGGGAGTGGTCTCGGGCGCCGAGTCGTCGGCGCGGCCCGCATCCTGCGGTTCCTTGGAGGCGGCGGTCTTGGGCGCAGTGCTCATGGCTCTATCTTCACATCGCCCGGGCAGGCGTGTGGACGTACATCACGTCGTGGGCAGCACGGACGAACCCACGCCGCGCGTAGGTGGCCTTGGCCGGTTCGTTGTCGCCCTCGACGTAGAGCTCGACGCTGCTCGCCCCCGCGTCACGCAGGTGAGCCAGGCCGAGGGCAGTGAGCGGCCCGGCGATGCCTCGTCCTTGACACTCGGGTGCGACCGCGACGACGTACACCTCGCCGGCCTCGTCGCCCGGCTCGTGCTTCGTCCAGTGTGAGGCGACGAGCTCTCCGCTCGCCTCGTCCCACACGAGGATCAGACCCGCCGGGTCGAACCACTCCTGCGCCTCGCGCTCGCGGAAGTCGGCGAGCGTCATGCGCCCCTGTTCGGGGTGATGCGCGAAGGCGCGCGCGTTGAGATCGACCCAGGCCTGCGCCTCGCGCTCGCTGCCGTCGTAACCGCGCGCGACCAGACCCGCGGGGAGGGCGACGTCGAACGTCTCGTCGGCGGTGAGCGGACGCGTCATGCGCCACAGCTCGCGCGCCTTGCGCGCACCGAGGCTCGCAGCGAACGCCTGGGCAGCGGGCAGATCGCCGTGGGCCCAAACGCGTACGGGCGTCGCAGTATCGCTCCTGGACTCGTCCAGGGCCACGAGCAGAGCCCGTGCGACACCCGCGCGGCGGGCGTCGGGCGCCGTCACGAGATCGCATCCGCTTGCATCTGACTGCGCGTCGACGAGCACGCCGACCGGTGAGCCCTCCCGGGAGGCGACGAGGACGCGGGCCGGTGGCGCGAGGCGCTCCAGCGCGAACAGCGACTCCTCGTTGAGGGCAGCCACACCGTCGCTCTTCGCCGCGGAGCGCGCGAGCGCCAGCACGGCGTCGACCTCGTCGGGGCGGGCCGGGTGGACGTCGAGGTTCTGTGCGTCGATCTTCATGGCGTTCACGCTAGCGCGCACGGGTGACAACCGCGGAACGACGGGAGATGCAGAAGCCAAGATCGCGCCGGGAGCGCTGCTCGCGTCGGCCCGCACGGAAGCGTCACGCGCCGTTCACGCCACCATCGACGAAGCGGTACCCGACGTTGCGGACCGTGCCGATCGACGTCTCGTGCTCGGCTCCGAGCTTGGCCCGCAACCGTCGCACGTGGACGTCGACGGTACGCGTGCCGCCGTAGTAGTCGTAGCCCCAGACCTCTTGCAGCAGCTGCGCGCGGGTGAAGACCCGCCCCGGGTGCTGCGCGAGGTGCTTGAGCAGCTCGAACTCCTTGTAGGTGAGGTCGAGCGACCGCCCACGCACCCGCGCCGAGTACGACTCCTCGTCGATGACGAGGTCGCCGGCGGTGATCTGCGTGTTCGCCTCGTCGGGCTGCGAACCGGCGCGGGCCAGAGCCAGACGGATGCGGGCGTCGACCTCGGCGGGGCCCGCGACATCGAGGACCACGTCGCTGATCAACCACTCGGGGGTCAGTGCGACGAGGCCGCCCTCGGTGAAGATGGCGAGGACGGGCGTACCCGGCCACGCGGCCTCGACCATGCGGGTGACGCCGCGCATCGCGACGAGGTCGGTGCGCGCGTCGACGATGACGACGTCGGCGTCGAGCGGAGCGGCGAGCCGCTCCGGGTCGGGCGTGCTCACGCGCACCCGGTGGCTCAGCAGCCCCAGCGCAGGAAGCACCTCGACGCTCGCGCCGCGAGCCGTCGTCAGAAGCAGGAGGTGCGCCACGCGTCAAGACTACGGTTAGCGTGGAGAGGCTGCCGGAGCATGGTCGAAGGATGGAACATCGGATGACGACAGACGTAGACGCTCGCCCGAATGTGCGGGTGCGCTACTGGGCGGGTGCGGCGCAGGCCGCCGGGTGCGACGAGGAGAACCTGCCGCTCGCGGTGGGTGAGGCGCGCCAGAGCCCCGAGCTCACCGGCCGCGACGTACGCGCGCTCATCATGCGGGCCCACCCCGACATCGAGGCCGTGCTCGCACGCTGCAGCCTGCTGCACGGCGGCCGTCGCCTCGCCGATGACGCCTCGTTCGAGCCGTCAGACGTCGTCGAGGTGCTGCCCCCGTTCGTCGGGGGATGAGCCGTCAGGGGATGAGCACCGGCGCGCGGGATGCGAGGATGGGCGCGTGACCTCCGCCAAACCACCGACGCCGTCGATGCGCGCCTCCGGCGCGTGCGCCGGAGCTGTTGCGTCCGCCGCGATCTGCGCGGCGTCCTTCGCGCCGGTGACGCTGATCGCGCTCGTCTTCGTGGTACTCGGGTGTGGGCTCGCTTGTGGGTGGCCACGCCTCGTCGATCTGCCGAGCCCGCGCGGTACCTCGTCGGTGCTCGTGGGCACCGCCGCCGCCCTGGCCGTCACGATGCTCGCCAGCGATGTCGGAGACCGCACGCGGTGGGCCGGTGCCGTCCTGTGTGTCGGTCTCATCGCGAGCTTCCTGCACCAACTGCTGCGCCAGGACGGGCGTCCGCGCCTCGTCATGACGCTCGCCGGGACGGCGCTCGGCCTCGGCGTGCTCGGGGCCGGCGCCTACTTCATCGATGCCGCCGACTCGTCGCAGACGCGTCACCTCATGCTCGCCACAGGCCTCGCGACGCT
>NZ_LSJT01000003.1:0-24449 GCF_001556795.1 Dermacoccus sp. CCH2-D9 | reverse complement strand
CTGCGGCACCGAACGGCACCACAGAGTCGATGTCACCTATCCGTGCAGCAGTCCCCGTCGCGTCCACCCCGACACCTCACCAGGGGTGGGGCACAGTTGCGCCTTCAGCGCCACATCCTCGACCGCCAGACCCACCCGCGAATCCAACGAGGCCAGCACCAACCACGCAGCAGGGGGAGTTCACCGGGGAGGGCGGCGGCCAAGGGGATGTGATGATCGCGGCGCTCGTGCTGCTGGGGTTGGGTTGGAACGCTGGATTGCTGGCCGGCACGACGATGCTCGTCGACGCCACCTCCAGCGCCACCCGCGCCTGCACGCAGGGCACGTGCGACGTCCTCGTCTCGCTTGCCGGAGCGGGCGCGGCATCGGCGCAGGCTTCGTCGCCGGCGCCACGACCTACGCGACGCTGTGCTGCCTCACCGTCGTCGCAGCCGTTGCGCTGCTCGCGTTCGTGCCCCGCCGAAAGTCGGCGTGACGTTTTATTCATCGTCATGACACAAAGGCGTTAGGGTGAACGTCATTCCTTTCTTTCCCATGTGACGAAAAGAGCGGCGCCATGACGGTCCGTCCCACCCCACTCTCGGCTCCCGCGAGTCGAACCGAGCGGCTCGATCGGTTGCCGTTCACGGCGCGTCATCGCTCGATGCTCGTCGGTTCGGGCGTCGGCTGGGCGCTCGACGCGATGGACGTCGGGCTCATCAGCTTTCTCATGGTGGCGGTCAAGAAGGAGTGGGGGCTGACGACCGGCGACCTGTCGGTGCTCGCCTCGATCGGCTTCGTCGGCATGGCGATCGGCGCCGGTGTCGGCGGCGCCCTGGCCGACCGCATCGGGCGCCGCACCGTGTTCGCGGGCACACTCGTCGTCTACGGCCTCGCGACGGGTCTGTCGGCGCTCGCACCGAGCTTCCTCGTCCTGTGCGCCCTGCGCTTCGTCGTCGGGCTCGGCCTCGGCGCGGAACTCCCGGTGGCCTCGACCCTGGTGAGCGAATTCGCCCCGAAGCGCCTGCGTGGACGGATGGTCGTCGCCCTCGAGTCGTTCTGGGCGCTCGGGTGGCTGCTCGCGGCCGTCATCGGATTCACGATCGTGCCGCACGACAACGGGTGGCGCTGGGCGATGGCGCTCGGGCTCGTGCCCGCTCTCTACGCGATCCACGTGCGTCGTGGGTTGCCTGAGTCGGTGCGCTTCCTGGAAAGGGCCGGCCGCGACGACGACGCCGAGCGCATCGTGCGCTCGTTCGAGGCCGCGGCGGGTCCGGCGCAGCGCAGCGACGGCGCGCACCTCGACGACGCTGCCGACACCCACGCGGGCGCGCAGGGAACCACCGTCGACGGCGAGACGACCAGAACGTCAGAGCCCGCGAGCCCGTTCTCCGCGCCGTATCGAACGCGGACGGCCGCTCTGTGGGCGACGTGGTTCGGCGTCAACTTCGCCTATTACGGGGCCTTCTTGTGGATCCCGACATTCCTCGTCGCGAACGGCTTCCCGGTGGCGAAGTCGTTCGGTTTCACCCTCGTCATCACGATCGCACAGTTGCCCGGATACGCGGTGGCTGCGGTGTGCGTGGAGAAGATCGGACGCCGACCGACGCTCGCGCTCTTCCTCGCAGGTTCGACGGTGTCGGCGCTGCTGTTCGGTCAGGCCACGTCGGAGACGACGATCATGGCCGCCGGGTGCGCGCTCAGCTTCTTCAACCTCGGCGCGTGGGGTGCGCTGTACGCCATCACGCCCGAGATCTACCCGACGCTCATGCGCGCGGGCGGCGCCGGCGGCGCGACGGCGTTCGGGCGCATCGCCTCGATCGTGGCGCCGCTCGTCGTGCCTTGGGTGTTCACCCATCACGGCGAGGGCTGGACGTTCGGTGTCATCGCCGCAGCCTTCGCGGTCGCGACGCTTGCCGCGCTCGCGCTGCCCGAACGTCGGGGGCAGGCGCTCGACTGACCCGGCGGGGACGAGGCGTCAGCTCTCCTGTGGGTCGCGCAACGCCGCGGTGAACGTCAGCCCCGTCAACAGCAGGCCCGCGACGAACGGCAGGATCATCGCGCGCTGGATGCCGAAGTGGTTGCTGAGGAAGCCGATGATGCCGGGCCCGGCGAGAAACGCGGTATAGCCGAAAGCGGTGACGATGGCGAGCACGCGGCCGCCGCCGATGTGGCCGGCGATGGCGTAGATCTGCGGGGCGATCATGCCGACACCCAACCCGACGAGCAGCCAGCCGACGAGGATGAGCGGCAGCGACGACGTGGTGATGACGACGCCGAACCCGGCCACCGCGACGGGCGCGCCGAAGCGCACGACGGCGGCGCGCCCGAATCGTGCCACGAGTGAGTCGCCGAGCAGCCGGATGACGACCATCGTCGCGGACACGCAGACGAGACCGGCCGCGCCGACCCCCGGGTCGACGTGCGCGACGTCCGTGACGTGGATCGAGGCCCAGTCGATCGCGGTGCCCTCCGTGAACCCGAAGAACAAGGCCATGACGCCGAGCAGCCACGCCTGCGGCGGGATGCCGGGTCGCGGCGGTGCGTCGCCGCTCCTGGGGCTGATCGGCGCGGCGTCGTCCGTGCTGTCCTCGACATGCGGTGCCTGCGGCGTCAGAGCGAACAGTGCGGTGAGCCCCGCCCCGGCAAAGATCGCTGCCGCGACGAGGGCCCACCTCGGATCAGCCCCGTCGCCGCCCTGCAGTTTCGCCGAGCCCATGACGAGCAGGGCGCCGAGGAAACCTCCGAGCGAGAAGAACGCATGGAACCGGCTCATGATCGCCGTACCGGAGGCCCGCTCGGCGTCGACGCCGAGGGCATTCATCGCGACGTCCATGACACCGTTGCACGCGCCGATCATCACGCCGCCGACCACGAGGGTGGGGTAGTTCGGGGCGAACGCGACCACCAGCAACCCGATGGCGAGGCCGACTCCGCCGACGAGTGACGGCAGGCGCGGTGTGAACCGGTCGGAAACGCGGCCGCTCACCTGCATGGCCACGATCGCGGAGCCCCCGGCCAGCAGGAGGACGAGCCCGATCCCCGACGCGTCGGTGTGCAGGCGTTCACGGAGGCCGGGCAGCGAACCGCCCCAGGCCCCGATCATCAGGCCGTTGACGAGAAAGATGCCGAACACCGAGCGGATGAGGGCGTGGCTCTGCGCTGCGGTGAACGACGTCGTGGGAGTCGAGGTGGGCATGCGCTCCATTGTCACCGCCGCCACCTACCCTGGTCGAATGGACGACAAGGCCACGCTGAAGACGTACCTCGACTCGCTGCGTTCGGCGATCCTGTGGAAGCTCGAGGGCCTCGACGAGTGGCAGCTGCGCTGGCCGATGACGTCGACGGGGTCGAACCTGCTCGGCATCGTCAAGCACCTCGCAGCGATGGAGTACGGCTACCTCGGGCATGTCTTCGACCGCCCCGGCGAGGAGCTGCCGTGGATGGGGCAGGACGCCGAGCCCAACGCCGACCTGTGGGCGACGTCCGACGAGACCGTGGAGAGCGTCGTGCGCCTCTACCGCCGGGCCGTCGCACACGCCGACGAGACGATCGCGAGCCTCGACCTCGACGCCGCCGGCCACGTGCCGTGGTGGCCGCAGCCCGACGTCACCCTGCACCGCGTACTCGTCCACCTGAGTGTGGAGGTGGCCCGCCACGCGGGGCAGGTCGACGTCCTGCGCGAACTGCTCGACGGACGCGTCGGCATGCGTGAGGCGAACCCCAACCTGCCGTGGAGCGACGAGTTCTCCTGGGAGAGCTACGTGGAGAGGCTTCGTCAGATCGCGATCGACGCGCAGTGGCCCGGTGCCCGACCCGGTCTGTACGGGTTCGCGGGCCCGCAACGGGACGCGTTGCTCGCGCCGATCCTTCGCGGTGCCAAGACGGCGACATCATCCCTGGCAGCCGCGTATTCAGTGGACGATGAACTGCCGCGAGTCGGTGAGCGCGAGGTGCTCATCTCGTCGGCGGGGATGCCCGTCGGCGTCACCGAGACAGTCGAGGTGCGCGTCGTCCCGCTGGGAGAGGTCGACCTCGAGCACGCCGTCGACGAGGGGGAGGGGTACCGCAGCGTCGACGAATGGCGCGGGGCGCACGAGCGCTTCTGGGCCTCCGACGCGATGCGGGCCGAGCTCGGCGACCCCGACCTCGTCGTCGACGATGCGACGCCCGTCGTGCTGCAGCGCATCCGGCTCGTCGAGACGCTCTGACGGGTGTGCCGGCGCGGTGGCACTGGAGGTTCGCCGGTGTCGAGATGCCCGCCATTCCGAGGACCGCGGGCGCTCGTGGACCGAGTGGTTCGAGGCGCAGTGACGACGGAGCAGCGCCCCGCCGATGCGTCGTGATGACGCACCACGCGCCGCGCCCGGCGCCGTCATCACGCCTGACGCCCGGTTGTCATGGTCAGCGTGGGCGCGTCATAGCGCCCTGATCGCCGCCCTCAGGCGAACAGGTCGTCCTGCTCGGCGTGCTCGTTGCGAAGCGACTCGAGGAAGCCGACGAACGTGGCGCCGAGCTCGCTGAGCTCCTCGCCGCTGTCGCGCTCGACGTCGACCCAGCGCGTCGGGTGACCGGGGACGACGCCGAAGTCCCAGTCCTCGCCGCGGCCGAAGACGACGATGTCGCCGGTCTTGGTCACCGAACTCGGGTGCAGCACGCGCAGGTAGGGCCCGTCGGTGCCGTCGGCCATGTGGACGTTGCCGTTGTACGTCGCCGTCGTCAGCCAGAAGGCGCGCAGGTCGTCGGGAAAGGTAACGCCGAGCTTCTTCTCGGCGTGCGTGAGGTCGTCCTCGGTGGCGGGGGAGTCGAAACGGTCAGGGCTGAAGTACTCCGTGAAGGACATGCCGTCAGCCTAGGGCCTGCGACCCGTGAGCGGGCCGCGACGAACGACGAAGCGAGTAGCGCGATGGTCCGTGGGTGCTTCCGCCCCGTGAACCGGGCCGCGACGATCCCAGCGTCCTGTCGGCGCGATCCACAGCGTCTTGTCGGGGCGATGCGTCACAATGCGCTCATGATTCGTCCTGCTCCGCTTCGCTCGAACCCCCCGCGCGCCGGTGAGCCGTCATGATCGAGGGTCTCGATATCGCTGACGCGCGGGTGTGGCGCAGGAAAGAGACGAAGGCGCGCTCCATCGAGGCGGGTGCGCTCGCCGACGCGATGCGCGACGAGGAGAACCTCGTCTGGGTCGACCTGCTCGACCCGTCGCCGGAGCAACTGCGTCAGCTCGTCCTGCGGTTGGGCGTGAGCGGGACTGTGGTCGAGGATGCTCTCGCTCCGCACGAGCGCGCCAAGGTGACGGCTCACGCCGACCATCTGTTCTTCACCGTGTACGCCACGCAGCTCGCGACCGACACCCTCGCCGAGCACGCTGACGGGCGCAGCCACCTCAGCGTCACGCGCATCAGCGGCATCGTGCTGCCGCGGGCGCTCATCACGATCAGGGTCAGCTCGCCGCACTGCGAAGCGTTCGACATGGGTGAGGTCGTGAAGCGCTGGGATGATTCCGCCTCACTCATGACGCAGGGCAGCGGCGCGCTCGTGCACGGGTTGCTCGACTACGTCGTCGACGGCCATTTCGACACAATCCAGTCGCTCGACGACGCTCTCGAAGGCCTCGAGGAGACGTTGTTCGCGGAGCGGCGCACCGGCAGCGAGTTCGTCCGCACGACGTACGCGATCCGCAAGGATCTCGTCGCGCTGCGCCGCGCCGTCCTGCCGATGCGTGAGGTCGTCAACGCGCTCATGCGTCACCGCGGGCGCACGGGCGGGCCGCTCGACGCCTGGTACGACGACCTGTACGACCACGTGCTGCGTGCCTCGGAGTGGACCGAGTCGCTGCGTGACATGGTGAGCACCGTCTTCGAGACGAACCTGTCGCTGCAGGACGCGCGGCTCAACACGATCATGAAGAAACTCGCCGCGTGGGCCGCGATCATCTCGGTGCCGACGGCCGTGACGGGCTGGTTCGGCCAGAACGTGCCCTACCCCGGTTTCCAGGCGCATTCGGGGCTCGTCATGAGCGTCGTCGTCATCGTCGCGTTGTCGGGCGGGCTCTACGCGATCTTCCGCCACAACGACTGGTTGTGACCTCCCGCCCACCTGCGTCCAAGTGCGCCCGGGTGCATCTGGACGCAGAGGGTTACGGCTGGGCGCTGACGACGAGGGTGGCCTCGCCGCGCACCCCTCCGGGCGTTCGCGATCGTGGTGAGGCGTGCCTAAGCTGGAGGCATGGTCAAGCGCATCGAAACCGACAGCATGGGTCAGATCGAGGTCGACGAGAACGCCTACTGGGGCGCGCAGACGCAGCGCAGCATCGAGAACTTCGACATCGGCCGTGACACGTTCGTGTGGGGGCCCGTCATGGTGCGGGCACTCGGCATCCTCAAGAAGGCCGCCGCGCAGGCGAACGCCGATCTCGAGCAGCTCCCGAAGGACGTCGCGGAGCTCATCGAGAGGGCCGCGGACGACGTCATCGACGGCAAGCTGAACGATCAGTTCCCGCTCGTCGTGTTCCAGACAGGCTCGGGCACGCAGTCGAACATGAACGCCAACGAGGTCATCTCCAACCGCGCGATCGAACTCGCCGGCGGAGAGCGCGGCTCGAAGAAGCCCGTTCACCCCAACGATCACGTCAACCGCGGTCAGTCGTCGAACGACACGTTCCCGACGGCGATGCACATCGCCGTCGTCCTCGACCTCGTCGAGCGCCTCTATCCGGCCGTCACCGAGCTGCGTGACGTGCTCGACGCCAAGGCGAAGGAGTTCGACGACGTCATCTGCGTCGGGCGCACCCACCTGCAGGACGCGACGCCGATCCGTCTCGGTCAGGAGATCGGCGGCTGGGTCGCGCAGCTCGACTTCGCGCTGTCGCAGGTGCGTCAGGCCGAGCAGGCGACGCGGGCGCTCGCGATCGGTGGTACCGCCGTCGGTACGGGGCTCAACGCGCACCCCGACTTCGGCATGCTCGCCGCGCAGAAGATCTCCGAGATCACGGGCGAGAGCTTCCACCAGGCCGACAACCTGTTCGCGTCGCTGTCGGCGCACGACGAGCTCGTCGCCGTCAGCTCGTCGCTCAGGCTGCTCGGCGGGGCGCTCATGAAGATCGCGAACGACGTGCGTTGGCTCGCGTCCGGGCCGCGCAACGGCATCGGCGAACTCGTCATCCCGGAGAACGAGCCGGGCAGCTCGATCATGCCGGGCAAGGTCAACCCGACGCAGTGCGAGGCGATGACGATGGTCGCCACCCGCGTGTTCGGCAACGACGCGACGGTCGGTTTCGCCGGCTCGCAGGGCAACTTCCAGCTCAACGTGTTCAAGCCCGTCATGGCGCACGCCGTGCTGGAGAGCATCCGCCTCATCTCGGATGCGTGCCGTTCGTTCACCGCGCACTGCGCACGTGGCATCGAGCCGAACCGGGAGCGCATCGACGCCAACCTCGCCTCGAACCTCATGGTCGTGACGGCGCTCAACCGTCACATCGGCTACGACAAGGCCGCCGCCATCGCGAAAAAGGCGCACAAGGAGGGCACGACGCTGCGCGAAGCGGCGCTCGCGTCCGGTGACGTCACGGGCGAGGACTTCGACCGCTGGGTCGTGCCCGCCGACATGACGCACCCGTCCGCCTGACGAGCCCTCCCACCGGCGAAGGGGTTGTGGAGGTTCGTGCGCTCAGACGCGCAAACCTCCCCAACCCCTTTCGTCGTCTGTCGTCGTCTCGGAGCGTTCAGTCGCGTAGCCCCGTCGAGTCGACGACGCCGCTGAGTACCTTGGCGGAGTGGGCGAGGGCGTCGCGTTCGGCGTCGTTCAGGTCGAGTTCGACGACGCTCTTGACTCCGCTGCGCCCCAGCACCGTGGGCACACCGATGAACAGGTCGTCGATGCCGTACGTGCCGTGCAGCTTCGTCGAGACCGGCAGTGCGGTGTACTCGTCGCGCAGGATGGCGCGGGTGATGCGCGCGAGGGCCATGCCGATGCCGTACGACGTCGAACCCTTCGCGTCGATGATGCGGTAGGCCGCCTCACGCGTGTCGGTGAAGACACGCTCGATCTCCTCACGGCGCCCCGGCACGCTCTCGAGGTCGCGTGACAGCGGCGCGCCCGCGACGTTCGCGGACGACAGTGCGGCCACCTCGGTGTCGCCATGCTCACCGATGATCGACGCGTGCACGCTCGACGGTGCGACGTCGTACAGCTCGCCGAGCATGAAACGCAGGCGCGCCGAGTCGAGCGTCGTGCCCGAACCGATGACACGCTCGGACGGCAGACCGCTCAACTTCCAGGTGGCGTAGGCCATCACGTCGACCGGGTTGCTGGCGACGAGGAAGATGCCGTCGAAACCCGTATCCATCACGGAGCCGACGATCGAGCGGAAGATCTCGACGTTGCGCCCGACGAGGTCGAGCCGCGTCTCACCCGGGCGCTGCGCCGCACCCGCGGTGATGACGACGAGGTCGGCGTCGGCGCAGTCGTCGTATGACCCCACCGTCACGCGCGTCGGCGACG
Source organism: Dermacoccus sp. CCH2-D9 (assembly GCF_001556795.1). NCBI lineage: Bacteria > Bacillati > Actinomycetota > Actinomycetes > Micrococcales > Dermacoccaceae > Dermacoccus > Dermacoccus sp. CCH2-D9. The sequence continues at coordinate 15,968 of NZ_LSJT01000003.1, read as the reverse complement.
GCGCCCACACGACGCCGTGGTTGAGGTCCATCACCTCGCCCGTCACCTTCTGAGTGTTGATGTCGATGATGGACAACTCGTGGACGAGACCCTGGTTGACGAGGGCGTACGCGTACGCCACCCCGACGTCACCGGCACCGATGAGAACAACGCGATCGCTCATGACCTCAACGCTACGCCGCCGGCCCGGTCTGTTCCGTCGTGTGGAGCACCTTGCCGGTGCAGTGAACATGAACATCGAATGACAGGCGGGGAGGGCTCGTCACGTGACCGCTGGCCTCAGAGGCCCGAGCTTGGGAGTTTGGCAGCCGACCCGCGACCCCGCGGGCCTCCGGGGCCCGAGCTTGGGAGTTTCCGCCGCGTGTATTCAGGCTGTACTGCCTCGACAGGAGCCCGCGGGGGTGCGGTGCCGCGCCGCCCCGCAGGGTCAAGGTGTCGCGATCTGCACCGTAGAGTTCGTCACTGAAAAGCGAACAGCAGCAAGGGAATCGACGATTGCGTCGGCGTCCGTTGTCGCGTCGAGGTTGGCGACGTTCGTCGTCGACGTCAGCGCGAGCGTCGCGCATCCTGCGGCCTTCGCCGCGCGCAGACCGCTTGGTGCGTCCTCGACGACAAGGCATTCTTCGGCGGCGACCCCGAGACGCTCGGCAGCCACGAGGAACGGGTCGGGGTGCGGCTTGCCGTGCTCGACGTCGTCGAACGTCACGACCACGTCCGGGAGCGGGATGCCCGCGGCCTGCAGGCGCGCCAACCCAAGTTCATGCGTCGCCGACGTCACGACCGCACACCGACGGGGCAGCAGCGCCGCGACCGCGTCGACAGCTCCGGGCAGCGCGACGACCCCGTCCGTGTCTGCGAGTTCCATCGCCGTGATGCGGGCCAGCGCGACCTCCGCCTCGCCGGGGCTCAGATGCGGCGCGATCTGCGCGATGATGCCCGACGCCGGCACCCCGTGATGCTGGCCGAGCAGGTGCGGGTCGATGTCGTACTCGCGCGCCCACGCCACCCATGAGCGGATGACGGCGGGCGTCGAGTCGACGAGCGTGCCGTCGTTGTCGAACAGCACGGCCGCGAACGGGCGGCCGGCCAGGGCGGAGAGGTCACCGAGTCGAGGCATGGCTCGATCCCATCACGCCGCCACGCGACGTGCGAGTCCGTAGGCCTCCGCCTCTGGGGTGACCTGCCGAGACGTCGGTGATCGCCTGCCGCCGGGTGGCGGTCCTCCGCTTCCTGGGGGACGACGCCTCGTGGACGTACGCTTGAGGCCGTTTTCGAGGAGGAGGCCCTCATGCTGCGCACCCTGATGCGAGCCAAGATTCACCGCGCGACCGTCACGCACGCCGACCTGCACTACGTCGGCTCGTGCACCATCTCGTCCGACCTCATGGAGGCCGCCGACCTCGTCGAGGGCGAGCAGATCGACATCGTCGACGTCGACAACGGCCACCGACTCACTACCTACGTCATCGCCGGCCCTGCGGGTGAGGGGCGCATCGGCATCAACGGTGCCGCCGCTCACCTCGTCGGGGTGGGGGACACCGTCATCCTCATCGCGTACGGAATGTTCGGTCCCGACGAGGTCGCGACGCACGAGCCGCGTGTCGTGTTCGTCGACGGCGACAACCGTATCGTCGAACGCGGCACCGACCCCGCCCACGCGCCCGAGGGCTCCGGTCTCGTCGACCCGCGCGACGGCTGAAGCCCCCGCGGCCGGTGCACAGGCCCGACGCTGACGTGCGGCCGGCGGGCCGGCGGATCAGCTGCTCGACTTTTGTGCATCTGCACGAGGAATGTGCCGCACATTCCTCGTGCAGATGCACATTTCTCGTGCAGCTGGGCTCTCGTGGCGCGGTGAGGCGGGTGGCCCGCTCGTTCAACGGCGCGGCGGGTGCCCGCCCGAGGTCGCTCGTTCAGGAGGCTCGTGCCGCAAGCGCGACGGCCTCGCGCACGAGTGACCTCACGCGCTCGTGGTGGTCGAGGTCGCGGTAGAGCACGCGGACGACGTGGTAGCCGAGTCGCTGCAGGGCGACCTCGCGGAGCTTCTCGCGGCGCAGCGCTTCGCGGTCGGTGTACTTGAGCAGCCCGTCGACCTCGACGATGACGTTCGTCCCCGCCACGAGGAAGTCGGCGCGCGCCACGAACCGTCCGTGCGCGTCGTACACCTCGAACTGCGGGATGACGGTGTACCCCAACGTCGCCAGCACCCAGCGGGCCCGTGATTCCGCAGCCGACTCGGTTCGCGGATCCGCGAACCGTGCCACCGTTCGTGCCTGATGAGCGCCCGCGCGAGTTCCGAAGGCGTCCGCCGCGGCGACGAGGGCATCGGCGTCGAGGCCCAGACGGCGAGCTGCGTCGGCGACGACGAGACCGTCGGGGATGCCGTGGTGGGCCGCGATGTCGATGCCGACTTGGGCCAGGCCCTGCACGGGCCGCGCGATGCCGGCGAGGGGGACGTCGGCCGGCCCGGCGCCCCACGGCCGACGCATCGCCAGGCCGGGGCGGGTGCTGGGTCCGTACGGGCGACGGGACATCTCGACCGTGGTCGGCATGGTGAGCACCGGCAGCTGGTGGGCCAGCGCGGCCGTCACACCGGTGAGGTAGCTGCCGGGAATGGCCTCGAGCAGTGCGACCGCCCGCCGCAGGTGATCCTCACGGGCTGCCTGCCAGGGGTCGTCTGGCCCATCTGTGCGCGTGACGCCGCCGGCCATGCCGGGCGCGGGCTGTACGGCGTAGAGACCCTGACCGAGGCGGGTCAGCACACCCGCCTGCCCCCAGCGTCGCAACTGCGAATCGGTGACGCCCGCGCCCAGGGCCTGCGCCCGCGTGAAATGCCCCAGCCGTGACAGTGCGAGGAGCACGTCGGGAATCGTCACGCCGGGGGCGCTCGCGTCGGAGGCGGCCGCACCACGGGCGTTCGGTGAGGGGTCGGTATCGGGGTCGACCGGGTGGTGGACGCTCGCGGCGGTGTCGTTCGGAGTGAAGGCCCGAGCGCCCTGAGGGGCGGTGTCGGAGCGGACCGCGCCGCCGGCGCTCGCGCGGGGGATCGTCGTCATGAGCCCAGCCTGGTCGAGAATGAGGCCCGGCCGCTGAGGCCCTGTGGACAACTCGTCACATCGACGCGGACGGCGCAGCACCTCGTGTCCTGATGGAACTCCCCGCGGGGAGCCAGCCATTCACTGAACCAAACCCAGCTGCGCGAGAAATACGCATCTGCGCGAGGAATGTGCGTCACATTCCTCGCGCAGATGCGCAAAAGTCGAGCAGCTGCAGCGTCAGCCGGGCAGATGCGGACACCCGGGCAGACCCACCGGTCGTACAGGTCAGACAGCCGCTCAGGTCAGACAGCTCAGGCGACGCCCGTGCCGACGAGCGAACCGACGCCGAAGGTGATGGCCATGGCGAGTACGCCGCCACCGACGTTGCGGGCGACGGCGCGTCCGCGCTGGGCGCCACCGATGCGCGCGCTGACGAAGCCGGTGATCGCGAGCGCGATGACGACGGCGACAACCGTCACCGGCACCCTGAGCGACGGCGACGGCAGCAGGATCGCGAGCAGCGGGATGAGAGCACCGAGGGCGAACGACACGAACGATGCACCGGCGGCCGTCCACGGGTTCGCGAGGTCGTCGGGGTCGAGGTTGAGTTCGGCGTCGGCGTGCGCACGCAGCGCGTCCTTCTCGGTGAGCTGGACGGCGACCTCGCGAGCGAGGGGCTCGTCGAGACCCTTGTCGACGTAGATCTGCGTGAGTTCGGCGAGTTCCTCGTCGGGCATCGTGGCGAGCTCGAGCTTCTCCTTGGCGAGGAGCGCCTTCTCGCTGTCGAGCTGCGTCGAGACGGAGACGTACTCGCCGACGGCCATCGACAGCGCACCAGAGACGATGCCCGCGACACCCGCGATGATGATGGGGGTGCGCTCAGCCGTCGCTCCGGCGACACCCATGACGAGGCCGGCGACGGAGACGATGCCGTCGTTGGCTCCGAGAACGCCGGCGCGCAGCCAGTTGAGCTTCGCGGCATGCCCGGCATCGTGGGCCTCGCCGCTGTGGGGAGTCGTGGTCGTCATGACGCGCATCGTGCGCGATCGACGATGCGAGCGCCACGTAGGTGAGGCTTCGATGAGTCCGGTCACGTTGGCTTCGGCTCGGCCCGTACCCCGAGGGCGCGGCCTTGCGGCCGGTCGAACCATCAGGTGCGTCCATCATCCGCACCCCGAGGGCGCGGCCTTGCGGACCCTCGGATGGACCGCGTCCCCGGCAGGTCGAAAACCCTGCGACAATGGCAAGCATGGCTTTGAAGTCTCGTAACGACGTTCGCAACGTCGCCATTGTCGCCCACGTCGACCACGGCAAGACCACCCTCGTCGACAAGATGCTCTGGCAGGCCGGCGTGTTCGCCGAGCGCGCCACCGTCGAGACCACCGGAGAGCGAGTCATGGACTCCGGTGACCTCGAGCGTGAGAAGGGCATCACGATCCTCGCGAAGAACACCGCGATCCACTACGCGGGCCCCGCCGCGAAGGAGGTCGCGGGCCTCGACGACGGTGAGTTCGTCACGATCAACATCATCGACACCCCCGGTCACGCCGACTTCGGTGGTGAGGTCGAGCGCGGTCTGTCGATGGTCGACGGTGTCGTCCTGCTCGTCGACGCCTCCGAGGGTCCGCTGCCGCAGACGCGCTTCGTGCTGCGCAAGGCCCTCGACGCGAAGATGCCCGTCATCCTGTGCATCAACAAGGTCGACCGTCCCGACAGCCGCATCGCCGAGGTCATCGACGAGGTCTACGAACTGTTCATGGATCTCGACGCGGACGAGGACCAGATCGAGTTCCCGATCGTCTACGCGTCGGCGAAGAACGGCATCGCCTCGACCGTGCGTCCCGACGACGGTGGCCTGCCCGAGGGTGACTCCGTCGAGCCGCTGTTCAAGACGATCCTCGAGACGATCCCCGCCCCGACGTACGAGGAGGGCACGCCGCTGCAGGCGCACGTGACGAACCTCGACTCGGACAACTTCCTCGGCCGACTCGCGCTGCTGCGCGTGTTCAACGGTGAGATCGCCAAGAGCCAGCAGGTGACGTGGTGCAAGGCCGACGGCACGCAGCAGAAGGTGAAGATCACCGAACTGCTCATGACGGAGGGCCTTGAGCGCAAGCCGTCCGAGAAGGCCGCGGGCCCCGGCGACATCATCGCCGTCGCCGGCATCCCCGACATCACGATCGGCGAGACCCTCGCCGACGCCGAGAACCCGGAGCCGCTGCCGCTCATCACGGTCGACGAGCCCGCGATCTCGATGACGATCGGAACGAACACCTCGCCGCTCGTCGGCAAGGAGCGCGGCACGAAGGTGACCGCGCGTCTCGTCAAGGACCGCCTCGACAAGGAGCTCATCGGCAACGTGTCGCTGCGCGTCCTGCCGACCGAGCGTCCCGACGCCTGGGAGGTGCAGGGCCGCGGTGAGCTGGCGCTCGCCATCCTCGTCGAGCAGATGCGCCGCGAGGGCTTCGAGCTGACCGTCGGCAAGCCGCAGGTCGTCACGCGTGAGATCGACGGCAAGCTGTACGAGCCGTTCGAGCGCCTGACGGTCGACACACCCGAGGAGTACCTCGGCGCCATCACGCAGCTGCTCGCTGCCCGCAAGGGCCGCATGGAGCAGATGACGAACCACGGCACCGGTTGGATCCGCATGGAGTTCGTCGTCCCCGCGCGTGGCCTCATCGGCTTCCGCACCGAGTTCCTCACCGAGACGCGCGGTACGGGTATCGCGCACTCGACGTCCGAGGGTTACGAGCCGTGGGCGGGCACCATCACGACGCGCGTCGCCGGGTCGCTCGTCGCCGACCGCACGGGCCCCGTCACGTCGTACGCGATGGTCAACCTGCAGGAGCGCGGCACGCTGTTCGTCGAGCCGGGCACCGAGGTGTACGAGGGCATGATCGTCGGCGAGAACAGCCGCGCCGACGACATGGACGTCAACATCACCAAGGAGAAGAAGCTGACGAACGTTCGCGCGTCGTCCGCCGACAACTTCGAGAAGGTCATCCCGCCGCGTCAGCTCTCCCTCGAGCAGAGCCTCGAGTTCTGCCGTGAGGACGAGTGCTGCGAGGTCACCCCGACCGCCGTGCGCATCCGCAAGGTCGTGCTCAACGCCGGTGAGCGCGCGCGCACCGCGTCGCGTGTTCGTAACGCGAACAAGAGCTGACCTGATCAGCTGACGATCGACGAACGGCCGGCCACTCTCGAACGAGGGTGGCCGGCCGTTTCGCGTGCGGCAGAGTAGGGCCATGAAGAAGAACCGGGAGAGCGTCTGGATCGTTCAGCACGACGAGACGCCCCACAACACCGTCCTCGGGGTGTTCGCGACGGCCGAGGAGGCGGCAGAGTACGCCGACGCGGTGCATGTGAACGACGCCGACGGCGTCATCACCACGGAGTTTCCGATCGGGTTCCGGTTCGAGGACGGGGCGGTGCGGTACCGCCGCTGAGCCTTCGACCCCAGGCATGCAGCCACTGCGCTCTTTGCGTTTCGGCGCGTGGAGGACGAAGGTTGACCTCATGGCTCGGCTTCTCTTCGCGCATGCGCATCCTGATGACGAATCGCTGTGGACGGGTGTGACGATGGCGCATCACGTCGCGCGGGGTGACGAGGTGCACGTGCTCACCTGCACGCTGGGGGAGGAGGGCGAGGTCATCCCTGACGACCTCAAACACCTCGAACTGCCCGCCGGCTCAGCGCGTCCCGACGACGTCGCGGACGAGCTCGCTCCGGTGCGTCGCGAGGAACTGCGCCGCGCGATGACGGCGATGGGGGTGACGTCGTCGGTCGTCCTCGGTGACGACGCCTTCCGCGCCCTCGCGAACCGCCCTGAGGCGCGCACGTACCGCGATTCGGGCATGGCAGGCACGCCGTCGGCATCCCACCCCCGGGCGTTCACGGGCGCCGACATCGAGGCCGTCGCTGCCGACGTCGCCGCGTACGTCGACGCGCTCGCGCCCGACGTCGTCGTCACCTATGACGAGCAGGGCGGCTACGGCCATCCCGACCACATCCGCACGCACGAGGTGACGGTCGCCGCGCTCGCCGCATCGACCGCGCGCCCGAGGCTGTTCATCACCCTGACGCCGCAGTCGTGGGCACAGGAGGATCGCGCCTGGCTGCACGCGATGTGCTCGCCCGAGTTCCTCCACGAGACGGGCTTCGTCGTCCCCGAGCGCGACGACGCCTACCCGCCGTCCGTCGTGCCCGACGACGAGGTGACGCACGCGGTCGTCGATGACGCCGCCGTCAGCCTCCAGATCAAGGCGCTGCGCGAGCACCGCACGCAGGTCAGCGTCGCCGACGAGGTCTACGCGCTCTCCAACGACGTCGCCGCACGTCTTTCGGGACGTGAGGGGTTCACCGAGTACGACGCCCGCGCTCGCCGCCGCATCGTCGGCGCCGAGAACGCCACGCCGAGCGCGACGCGCCCGGAGCTGATCGCATGACCTCCCACCACGAACCGGTCGACCCCGACCACTACCGCAAGGCCATCGGTCGTCTCGCGACGGGCGTCAGCGTCGTGACGACGCGCGTCGGCGACATCGACCACGCCATGACGATCAACTCGTTGACGAGTGTCTCGCTCGACCCTGTTCTCATGCTCATCAGCGTCGAACGCGAGGCCCGCTTCTTCGAGGCGGTCATGGAGCGCGGCGAATGGGCGGTCTCCCTGCTCGGTGCGAGTGCGAAGCCGATCGCGTCGTGGCTCGCGACGCGCGGGCGTCCGCTGCACGGCCAGCTCGACCGCGTGCCGCACCACCGCGGTGACGCGACGGGCCTCGCCCTCGTCGACGACGCCCTCGCGGAGTTCGAGTGCCGCACGGTCTCGACCCTCGACGCGGGCGACCACACGATCGTCGTCGGTGAGGTGCTGACGCTCGCCGTCGGCGACGCTCCCGAGGACGCCCTCACGTATTACCGGGGCGCATTCGGCCGGTTGCGCTGACGCGTCGCTCGTGCCCAGATCGTCGGACGCCGCCGTTCGTGGTGCAATGGTGCGACCCGTGGCGCGGGGTTTTCGCGGGTTCGAGACATGCAGGAGGTCACCGTGGCGGACGACGAGCAGGTGCAGGCGACGCAGCCGGACGGCACGCGTCGGCGCAGGCATCTGGCCTGGTTCGGGGGCGCCGGTGTGCTCGCCGTGGCGGCGATCGGCTACGTCGGGGCCTGCTACCACTACAAGGACACGATCGCGGGCGGTACCACCGTCGCGGGCCGCAGCATCGGCGGGATGACGATGGAACAGGCCTCGCGTCAGGTCTCCGGCCTGCCGGGCCCGGGGGCGCAGCAGCAGGCCACCGTCACGGCCGACGGGCAGAAGTTCGCGTTCGAGCCGTCCAGCGCATGGAAGCCGGACGTGGCGCGCACGCTCGACGGCGTCACCGGGTTCAGCCTGTCGCCTACCCGCCTCATCCATCACATCAGCGGTGACGGCGGCGCCGTCACGCCGCGGTACACGGTCGACGAAGCGGCGCTGGCGCGTCTCGTCAAAAGCTCGGCGGGCACCTCGATCAAGGGCGCGCCCACGCAGGGCAAGGTGAAGTTCATCAACGGTGAGGTCGTCGTCGTCAAGGGCGCGCCGGGCAAGAGCGTCGACGAGAAGGCGGTCGCGAAGGACGTCGCCGAGCACTGGCCGGGCACCACGGCCTACACCACGAAGCTCGTCGACAAGCAGGCCGACGCGACGCAGGACGCCGTCACCGCGTTCGCGGCGGGCGATGCGAAGAAGGCGATGTCCGAGCCGCTGCAGGTCAAGGCCAATGGCGAGACCGTGACGATGAAACCCTCCGATGTCTCCGAGGTCATCTCCTCCGACACGGACGCGCACGGAAAGCCCTCCATCAAGGTCGACGCGGACGCACTGCTCGCCCACGTCCTCGAGCGCAGCACCGACATGCAGAACGACATCGCGACGGACGCGAAGGTCGTGTGGAAGGACGGGAAGCCGAGCGTGCAGCCGGGCAAGGCCGGCCAGCAGATCGACGCCTCGAAGGTGCAGTCGGTCGTCGCGGCAGCACTGACGGGCAACCACGTCGCGAACCTGCCCATGAAGCCGATGCAGCCGCAGGTGACCGAGAAGGACATCGACGTCTCGTCGCTGCCCACCACATCGATGGCGCACTTCGAGTCCAAGTTGCCCGGCGGCGCCGAGAACGCCGCGCGCACCCACAACATCGAGACGGCGCTCGCGACGCTCAACGGGATGGTGGTCAGACCCGGTGAGCAGTTCTCACTTTTGCGTGCCCTGGGGTACTCGTTGACGAAGGAGAAGGGCTACGTCGAGGCGGGCACGCTGCAGGGCGGCATCCACGTCGACGGCATGGGCGGCGGCGTCTCCCAGGTCTCGACGGTGCTCTACAACACGGCGTTCTTCGCGGGCGTGCAGCTCGACGAGCACACCCCGCACGACGTCTACATCGATCGCTACCCGATGGGTCGTGAGGCAACCCTGTGGAACCCCGGCGTCGACAACACGTGGACGAACGACACCGGCCACCTCATCCTCATCAAGGCGGGCACGAGCGGCGACAAGGTCGTCATGGACTTCTACGGCACACGCCAGTACGACGTGTCGACGAAGACGGGGCCGAAGACCGACGTGGTGCAGCCGAAGCAACGCACCGTGAAGGACGTCAAGGGATGCGAGAACTCCGTCGGAAACGGCACGCCAGGCTTCCAGGTCGACGTGTGGCGCACCCTCAAGAAGGGCTCGAACGTGGTGCGCACCGACAAGATCCACACGAAGTACCAACCCGACGACATCATCACCTGCGTCGGCTCGTCGTGATGTCGGCGCGCCGGTCTCTAAGGCCGGCGTGCTCGATGACGAGGTCGGCGACGTCGCCGGCGTGCGAGCGCACGGCCCAGTGCCCGGCGTCGAGACGCCGCACGCGGGACGTCGCGGCGTAGGCCGCGCCGTACGTGGCGATGGGTTCGCGGACGTAGCGGTCCTTCGTCGGCACGACGATCTGAGTCGGCACGTCGGTGCGACGTGGCCCGGAGGTCGCGTCCGCGCTGGAGCCGTGCCGGCGCAGCCCCATGTTGGCGCGGTACAGCTCGAGGCCATCGAGCATGTCGCGGCGCTCGCGCTCGGCACCGTCGCCGCGCTGCAGCAGCCGGCCGAACGCGCCGCTGCGGATGACGAGTTCCGGAAGCAGCGGGGTCTGGAAGAACGCGATGTACGTCGACGACGCGGCCTGCTGCGCGAGGAACAGGAGATCGTGGGTCGAACCACGGGCCATCGCGTGCATCCAGCGCGACGCATGATCGAGACATGGGCCCGAGATCGTCGTGAAGCTGCTCACACAGGAGGCCGCACCGTCGTCCGTCACGGCCTGCCAGGCCTGGATCGAACCCCAGTCGTGGGCGAGCAGATGAACCTCATGCCCGTTCTCGGCTGCTGCGGTGACGGCCCGATCGACGTCGCGGCGCAACTTGTCGAGGGCGTAGCCGACGCGTGACGGCGGCGCGTCGGAACGGCCCGACCCACGGGTGTCGTAGGTGAGGACGTCGGCGCGGGGGATGAGGTGCGGGATCATCGCGTCCCAGACCCGCTGGTCGTCAGGGTAGCCGTGCACCGCGATGACGACGGGACGCTTCGGCGTGCGGCCGGTCGGCATGCCTTCGTCAGACGAGTCGCCAGCCGACGAGACGGCGAGTCGGTGCCACGTCGCGGCGAGCGTCAGGCCGTCATCGGTGGTCAGGGAGATCTGTTCGACAGTAGCTTCGTGCGTCGCGGTCGTCATGACGCCACTGTGCCGTACGAACCCGGGGCCTGTCTTGATCTACGACGCTGCCCGACGCGCCCAGGGGCGGCGCGGCACAATGAACGCGTGAGTACGCCGAGCATCCCGTTCACGCCCGCCGCCGACGTCACGGCGCATGCCGCCACGATCGACGTCGGGCGCATCGCGCACGAGCTGCGTCATCACGAGGTCACCGACGTCCTCGTCAGCGGTGTCGAGCGTGCCGCGTACTCGAGCGACGCGAGCCTGTACCGCGTGCTGCCGCGCGCGATCGTGCGTCCGCGCCACACCGATGACGTGCTCGAGACCCTCGCCGTCGCGCGCAGTCTGGGCGTGCCGATCACCGCACGCGGCGCGGGCACGTCATGCGCCGGCAACGCCGTCGGGCCCGGCATCGTCATGGATTTCAGCACGCACATGAACAAGGTGCTCGACCTCGACGTCGCGAACCGGCGCGCCGTCGTCGAACCCGGCGCGGTGCATCAGAGCCTGCAGCGCGCGGTACTGCCGCACGGGGTGCGCTTCGGGCCGGACCCGTCGTCGCACACGCGATGCACGATCGGCGGGATGATCGGCAACAACGCGTGCGGGTCGCGGGCGTTCGCGTATGGCAAGACGAGCGACAACCTGCTCTCGCTCGAGATGGCGACGGCCGGGGGCGAGCTCGTGCGCCTCGATCACGGGGCGTCGCGCGACGCGCTGACCGCCGCGCACCCCTCCCTTGGGCGCCTCGACGACCTCGTCGGCGCGAACCTCGCGACGATCCGGCAGGAGTTCGGGCGCTTCGATCGTCAGGTCTCCGGCTACGCGATGGAGACGCTGCTGCCGGAACGCGGGTTCGACGTCACACGCTTCATGGCCGGCACCGAGGGCACGCTCGGGGTGCTGACGGAGGCCACTGTCGGGCTCGTGACGGAACCGGCGTTCCGCATCCTCGTCGTCCTCGGCTACGACGACATGCCGGCCGCCGGTGACGCCGCGCCGCTCGTGCGTCAGTTCACGCCGACGGCGTGCGAGGGCATCGACCGGCGGCTCGTCGACGTCCTCATCGCGCGGCGCGGCGCGCAGGCCGTCCCGGCGCTGCCGAAGGGGTCGGGGTGGCTGCTCGTCGAGATCGCCGGCGACGATCGCGACGAGGTGCTCGCGCGCGCCGAGGCGTGTCTCGTCGGCTGCGGGGCGATCGACGGGCGCGTCGTGCTCGACGCCGCGGAGACGAGTGCGCTGTGGAAGGTGCGTGAGGACGGCGCCGGCCTTGCGGGGCGCTCGCCGAAGGACCTGCCCGCGTGGCCCGGCTGGGAGGACGCCGCCGTCCCGCCCGAAAAGCTTGGCGCGTACCTGCGTGACTTCGACGCGTTGCTCGACACCTACGACCTCTCCGGGTTGCCGTATGGCCACTTCGGCGACGGGTGCCTGCACATCCGCATCGACTTTCCGCTCAGCGCGCCGGGCGGCACGCAGGTGCTGCACGAATTCCTCGACGGGTCGGCGCAGCTCGTGGCGCGCTACGGCGGGTCGATGTCCGGTGAGCACGGCGACGGGCGCGCCCGCAGCGAGTACCTCAGCTCGATGTACTCGCCGCAGGCGCTCGCGTTGTTCGCCGGCGTCAAGGAGATCTTCGACCCGACGAACCTGCTCAACCCGGGCGTCCTCGTCGATCCCGCGCCGGCGGCGGCCGACGTCCGCATGGCGCACGTACCGCCACTGACGAAGGACCTCGCACTCGCGTACGCGCATGACGGCGGCGACTTCGCGCGCGCCGTCCACCGCTGCACCGGCATCGGCAAGTGCCGCGCGAGCACGATCGGGACGACGAACGTCATGTGCCCGAGCTACGCGGCGACCGGTGACGAGAAGGACTCGACGCGCGGACGCGCGCGGCTGCTGCAGGAGATGGTGCAGGGCGGGCTCTCCGGCGGTTTCGTCAACGACGGTTGGCGCTCGCCGGAGGTGCACGAGGCGCTCGATCTGTGCCTGTCGTGCAAGGGCTGCACATCGGACTGCCCGACGGGTATCGACATGCCCGCGTTCAAGTCGGAGGTGTTGCATCAGACGTACAAGGGGCGCGTGCGTCCGCGCTCGCACTACGCGTTGGGGCAGCTTCCGCGCTGGGTTCGGTTGGGACACAAGGCGTCCGGCGTGTTCAACCTGGCGCTCGCGGTGACGGGCAAGGTGCCGGTGCTCAAGAAGCTCGCCGGCGTCGATCCGCGACGCTCGGTGCCGTCGTTGGCGCGTGAGTCGTTCCGTGACTGGTGCCGCACGAACGATGTCGGGTTCTTCGAGGACGCCGACCGTCGTGGCGTGGTGCCGGACAACGCCGTCGTCATCATGGTCGACACGTTCACCGACCACTTCTCGCCCGAGGTCGGTCAGGCCGCGGTTCGTGTGCTGCGGCGCGCAGGCTGGGAACCGTTCGTCGTCGAACGCGCCGGCTGCTGCGGTCTGACGTGGATCTCCACGGGCCAGCTCGACGGGGCGAAGAAGCAACTGCGCGGGTTGATCGGTGACCTCGCGCCCGTCGTGCGTCGTCACGTGCCCGTCATCGGGCTCGAACCGTCGTGCACGGCCGTGCTGCGCGGTGACGCCGCCGAGCTACTGCCCGGCGACGAGGACGCCGCGCTGGTGGCGCGCTCGACGTCGACGCTCGCGGAGTTCCTCGCCGGTGACGACCGGTGGACGGCGCCCGACCTGTCCGGTGGCGACGTGGTCGCGCAGCCGCACTGCCACCATCACGGGGTGATGGGCTGGTCGCCCGATGCCGCGCTGTTGCGCGACGCCGGCGCCAACTTGCAGCAACTCGGCGGATGCTGCGGCCTCGCAGGCAACTTCGGCGTCGAGCAGGGGCACTACGAGGTGAGCGTCAAGGTCGCCGAACAACAGCTGCTGCCGGCGATGGACGCCAAGCCCGACGCTGCGCTGCTCGCCGATGGGTTCTCGTGCCGCACCCAGATCGCCGACCTCACCGAACGTCGCGGTATCCACCTCGCGCAGTTGCTCGACGACGCTCAAGGTGGTCAGGGCGTCTGAGCCCTGAGTGCGGGCAGGGGGGTCAACGGCGTCTCTCGAGGCATCGCCCTGCCTGCGCGCGTGGATCTCTGACCGGATTCGCGTCGTGCGCGACGCGAATCCGGGCGATGATCGCGGAGGTCGGTGCCTCGGTGGTCAGTTCGGCTGGAGGTAGACGTACCTGTGGTGCGTCGTGAAGCCGAGCGATTCGTACAGAGCGATGGCCGGTGCGTTGTCGGCGGCGACCTGCAGGTACATCGACGCCTCGTCGGCGCGCAGCGCTTCGTCGGCGCAGGCGCGCAGGAGTTGTCGTGCGAGGCCCTGACGGCGGACGTCGGGGCGGGTGGCGAGGGCGAACACTCCGGCCCATCCCGGCGACAGCGCCAGGCGAGCGTGGGCGACGGCTCCCGAGGGCGCGCCCGCCGCACCGGAGGTGATGCCGTCCGTGTCAACGGGCGGCGTGAGCGCGAGGAAGACCTGCTTCTCGGAGCCTTCCAGGACGCGCCGGGCGTCACTCTCGTGCGTGCGGGCCCGGTCATCGGCGAGCGACCACCACGCGTCGTCGAGGGCGGGGGAGACGTTCGTGCGCCTCGAGCTGGTCGACGTGCGCCGCGCAGCCGCAGCGACGTCGGCGCTCGCGGCCGTCATGACACGTACCGGGCGGAGCGCCTCCCAGCCGAGAGTGGTGGCCTTCTGGACGAGGGGGTCGTCGTCGGCCGAGAAGCCGGGTGAGAGAGGCACCTGGATCAGGGGCGGCAGCGCTCGAGCGTCATACCAGCGTCGAACGGTGGCAAGCGCGTCGGCCGTCGACGGGCCGGGTTCGCCGAGGACGAGAGCCGAGTTGGCACGCCCGGTGTAACCGCCGGCAGCGCGCAGCATCCAGCGTCCGAACCACTCACGTTCGTGGGGCGGCCAGCCGTCCGTCATGAGCTCTTCGAGATCCTCGACGGAGACCGCGCGATGCGGCGCGCCACGCCGGCCGGGGCGTGGGCCGAGCGCCTTCGCCGTCACGATGTGCGTGATGGCGACGCGCACCTCGCCGCGCCGGGTGTCGACGACGACATGGCCAACGTCGACGGAGCGGACGGTGCCGACGATGTCCGTCAGGGTCGCGTTCGCGTCGAGCGTGCCTGCGGCGGCGGCGATCTCGCCGGCTGTCAGCCGCCGGCGAATCATGACCCGTGCGCCCTCTCGCAGGGTGGAAGCAAGGGTGGGCTTGTTTTCGGCGGAGTCGCGCACATCGGCATACTAGGAGGCAACCATCCGAACATCGCACCGTGACGCTCGGATACCAAGAACGTTCGCTGTCCGCATCTCGCCTCTGCACGGGTCGGCCGGCGGGCGCAACGCGACCACCGAGGAGCTACCCGTGACGTACGTCATCGCCCAGCCCTGTGTCGATGTCAAGGACAAGGCCTGCATCGAAGAGTGCCCCGTCGACTGCATCTACGAGGGTGAGCGTTCGCTCTACATCCACCCCGACGAGTGCGTCGACTGCGGCGCGTGCGAGCCGGTGTGCCCCGTCGAGGCCATCTACTACGAGGACGACACGCCCGAGGAGTGGGCCGACTACTACAAGGCCAACGTCGAGTTCTTCGACGACCTCGGCTCGCCCGGTGGCGCCGCGAAGATGGGCGTCATCAAGAAGGATCACCCGATCATCGCCGTCCTGCCCCCGCAGAACCAGGACTGACGACCAGGGCTGGTGGCCAGGGCTGACGGTGAGGCCTGACGAGGACCGGCAGGCCGACGTCTGTGCCCCAAAGGTGCTGGGCGCTTGCGTGCCTGCACGCGAACCTCGCTCGCGCCAATAGAATCCTGCCCTTTCGAACCCCGCGCCAATCGAACCCCCGCGCGAGCTGCTGACGGCTCGTGCGGGGGTTCGTCGTGTCCCGCACCCATCTGTGATCTACGTCTACATCTGCGAATCCCGTCCACCTTCGCGATCTACGTCCCCTCCGGCGATTCCTGTCCACATTGGCGATTGTCGTCCACATTTACGTCGTCGGCGCAGCACGTGGGTCGACCGCGAAGGTGGACGAAAATCGCAACAGTGGACGAAGATCGCAGCGGGGGAGGTGGTTCGCAGAGGTGGACGGAAATCGCGAATGGTGAGGAAGATCGCAGGAGTGCGGAAGCTGTCAACCTGATTGGAGTCACGTGGGGTTGAGTTGGGTGATTTCG
>NZ_LSJT01000029.1:0-1714 GCF_001556795.1 Dermacoccus sp. CCH2-D9 | reverse complement strand
GGCCGGAATCAACCATCCCGGCCCTGAGTGACTCACCACAGGTTGACATCCACCGTTCCGTGCACCTCGGCGAATTTCGTCCACCTTCGTGCACGCCTGGCGACGACGCCTCATCGAGGCTGCGCGGACTCCTGCTCCAGTAGGCGCGCCAGGTCAGCGGCCTCCATGTCGCCTCGCACGAGCACGACGCTGCCGCCGCCCGCCAGGACGCCGGCGAGAAGCTCCGGTGACGGCGAGGCCAGGAAGTGCCGGCCGGCGTCGGTGAGTGGCGTCGTGAGGTCGGCGTACGACGTCTGACGCTCGTCGCCGGCGCCCGTCACCACGGTCAGCGCGGCGGCCGTCGGCGCCGGGACATCGAACGGGGTGAACACGTCGCCGAAGGTGCTGAGCTCCTGCGCCTCATCGATCGCATCGGTTGGCAGGGGAGCGGACGATCGACGCGCAAGCATCGCGAGCGTGACGACGACGATGTCGATGTCGACCTCGTCCGCAGGGTTCGAGGTGACGAGCACGTCGGCCTCCCGCACGATGGGGGCAGACGGCAGGGCGCCATCGTCGTCGTCGGCGTCGACGAAGACGACCTGCGCCCCGAGCGACCACACGGCCAGGCACCAGTAGGCCGTGCGCCAGTGAGCAGCGGGCAGGTGCACGATGACGCTCGAGGACGCGTCGACATCGAGCTCCTCCGAGAGCATGTTGGCGGCCTTGCTCACCCAGTTCGTCAGCACCTTTGCCGACAACTCGATGCGTTCACCCTGTGTGGGGCCGGGCGTGCGTTCGTAGAACGTCACCCGTGGTGCCGTCTGATCGGTCGCGACGAGGTGTTCGAGCACCTGCCACGGGGTGCGCGTCGCCATCAGGCCATCACCGAGTCCAGGCGCTCTTCGACGGCGGCGCGCTCGTCGGCCGTCAGCGGCGCGTTGAGGCAGTAGGCGAGGTCGTCGATCATCTGCTGGTTGCTGCGGGTGCCGATCGCGAGGGAGTCGACGAACTGGTGCGACAAGCTGTAGGCGACGCACAAGTCGGCGACGTTGGCGCGGCCCAGTTCGTGTGCAAGAAGCACGAGCTGACGGTTGAGTTCGCTCGGGTCGAACACGGTGCCGCCGGCGAACGTCGCGTGCGTCGTGACGACGACGTCGCGCCCGTCGAGCAGCTCTCCCGCTGTGCGCAGTTGCCGGTCGGCGACACCGAGCGGGAACTGCACGTAGCCGAGCCCGGTGAGGTCGAGGGCGCGTTCGAGTTCTTCGAGCGATTCGACGTTGACGCCGATGCGGCCGACCTCGCCGCTGTCCTGGTAGTCGCGCAGGCGGTGCCAGCCGGCGCCGTCGGCGTCGTGCGCCTCGTCGACGTTCGCCATGAGCACGGCGGACGCCCGACGCCGGCCGAGTTCGGCGAAGGAACGCTCGAGCTGGGCCTCGATGACGGCGGCCGCGAGTCGCGGGTCATTCGTGCGCATCTCGCGCAGGCGGGAGATGAAGTGCAGCCGCTGTGTCAGCTGCGGCTCGCCGCACTTGTGGAGGATCTCCTCGGCGTTGTGGTCGCCTCGACCAACCTCGACGTGGTTGACACCGCGGTTGACGGCCGTCGCGAGCATCGCGCGGATCTCCGCGGCCGACGGCGCGTTGGGGCCGGCGAACGCCTGGCCGCCGAGGATCATCACGGACTGATCGAGTTCGCTGTCGTCGCGGCGCGGCACGCTGGGACCGGCGGTGAA
>NZ_LSJT01000028.1:0-13508 GCF_001556795.1 Dermacoccus sp. CCH2-D9 | reverse complement strand
AACTACAATCGCCCCACCCAACTCGTCAAACAAGTTCAGACGCGTGACACTAGGAACCTGAGGACCGTCCAGCACCTCATCGACTCGGAAGGCCTGGGCGTGGTCGAGGCCGCAAAGACGGTGGGCTGGTCGAAGGCCACCTACTATCGCCACCGGGCGGCGCAGGCCGGTTCGTAGGAGCCCGTCGTCGGCTCCCCGTGCTAGAGTCGAGTCATCACGATCAGCCCGTTGCCGCAAGGCGCGGGCTGATTTTCTATCTGAAGGAAGCTCGTGGTCGAGTACACGAAGGAGTGGCTTCCGCTCGACCAGCAGGTCGAGCGGCTGATCGACCGCGGCCTCGCGGTCGACGACCCAGAACGAGCGCTCCGACTGCTGCAGTCGATCGGCTACTACCGACTCACCGGCTACCTGTACCCCTTCCTCGAGGCCGAGGAGTACACCGACGACGGTCGCGAGCGAACTCGGGTACTGAACAGGTATCTGCCCGGCACCGCGCTTCACCATGCCGAGACGATCATCGACTTCGACCGCCGACTGCGGATGCTGGTCATGGAAGGCGTCGAGCGCATCGAGGTCGCGGTGCGGATGCAGGCGGGGTACGTCCTCGGCAGGTCCTCCGCGTTCGCCCATGAGGACCCGGCGGCCTTCGACGACTCGTTCACGAAGGCGGGCACGGACAGCCGCGATCCGCAGCCCAGCTCGCACGTGAAGTGGCTGCAGCGCGTCAAGGATCGGCGGGACGGGTCCGACGAGCAGTTCGTCGCGCACTTCCGGGAGAAGTACGACGATCGCATGCCGGTCTGGGCCCTCACCGAGCTCCTCGAGCTCGGACAGCTGTCGAGCCTGTACAGGGGAATGCTCCAGCCGGATGCCGAAGAGCTCGCCCTCGCGTTCGGCGTCCCGAGGAAGAAGCTCATGGCCAGCTGGCTCGCCAGCCTCAACTACGTGCGCAACGTGGCGGCCCACCACTCGCGGCTGTTCAATCGGAAGCTTCAGAACGCGCCGTCGCGTCCTGCTTCAGGGCTGGTGTCGATGCTCGATCACCTCCGTGCGCCGGAAGCGCCGAAGAAGGACTTCGGCACCTACAACGCGCTGGCCGTGATCGCCTACCTCCTGCTCACGGTCGCCCCGGAGTCCGGGTGGCCTCGCCGGCTAGCCGAGCTGCTCGAAGCGTTCCCAGCGTCGCACGCCCTGACGGTCGGATCGATCGGCGTCCCCGACGGCTGGGAGTCGCTGGACCTGTGGCGGTGAGCTCGACGCCGATCAAGTCTCGTAAAGGTGCTTGTTGAGACAGGGGCAGTGAGACAGAGTTCTGAGACCGAGGCCCCCGCATGACTGCGGGGGCCTCGTCTCGTCCCGTCAAGGAGATGTCTTCGAGACGCGTCTTCGGAGCACCGCCGAAACCTGCCATTGTCGACGCTGCATCTTCGATGGGACGCGAAAGCAGTCAAAGAACGGTCGCGCTGCTGTCTCGCATCCGCGATGCACACTAGCGAGCGGTACGGCAACGGCGGCGGGGCCGTGCAACCACAGAGCACGCGGCCCCGCCGCTGATGACTGGTCCTACCCAGAAACGTCCGGCCGGAGTTCAGCCCTGCTGGTAGGCGATCGTCGTCATCATGCCGGCTTCCCCGTGGTAGACGTTGTGGCAGTGGCTGAGCCACCGGCCGGGGTTGTCGGCGTCGAACTCGACGCGGAGCGTCTTGCCGGGCAGGACGATCGAGGTGTCCTTGCGGGGCCCGCCTCCGGGATGCTGGTAGGTGTGGCCGTGCAGGTGCATCGGATGCCACATCTTGGTCGAGTTCTTGAACTCCAGCGCGACGCGCTCGCCCTCCTTGAGGCCGAGGGCGTCGCGCATGGGCTGCTCCATGTCCATGCGCTTGCCGTTGATCGCCCAGTCGTACTTCTCCATGCCCCCGGTCAGCTCGAGGACGAGTGTGCGGTCGGCGGCGCGCTGGGGCAGGGCGACCGCATCGATGGCCTTGAGGTCGGCCGCGGTGGCGGGAGCCTTCGTCTGCGGGAGCTTCGCGTCCTTGGCCGGGGCGCTGCCGGATCCGGTGCGCAGGACGGCGACGGCCTGGTCCTGCTTCCCAAGGGCCTCGGCGACGACGGCGAACGCGCCGTCGCCGGCGGTGATGACGGCGTCGTAGCGCTCGCCCATGCCGAGCACGACGCTCTCGGCCTCGAACGGCTGGATCGGGTAGCCGTCGGTGTGGGTGATGGTGAGCGGGTGCTCGGCGACGCCGAACCGGAAGGCGGTGTCGCCGCCGGCGTTGATGATCCGCAGTCTGATCTTCTGGCCCGGCTTCGCGGTGAAGGTCTCCGGGTCGGCCGCTGGCCTGCCGTTGATCAGGTAGAGCGGATAGTAGACGTCGCCGGCGTCGCCGCCGAGCAGCGGCGAGGTCGCCCCCATCAGGGTGTTGCCCATCCGCATCGGCCCCATGTCCATTCCGCCGTGGTCCATCATGCCCTTGCCGAGTTCCTTCATCACCTGGTCGGGCGTCGCGATGACGCCGTCGAGCCAGTCGTCCAGGACGATGATCCACTCCTGGTCGTAGTCGCCCTTCTCGTTCGGGTCGTCGATGATCAGCGGGGCGTACAGGCCGCGGTCCTGCTGGACGCCGACGTGCGGGTGGAACCAGTAGGTCCCGGCGTGCGGGAGCACGAACTCGTAGGAGAACGCGCCGCCTGGCTCGACCGGCTTCTGCGTCAGGTTCGGCACGCCGTCCATGTCGTTGCGCAGTGCCAGGCCGTGCCAGTGCACGGTGGTCGGGTCGGGTAGATCGTTGGTCAGGGCGACCTTCAGGGTGTCGCCGATGTTGCCGCGGATCGGCTCGGTCGCCGACGCGCCGGTGAACGCCCAGGTCTTCGCCTCCTTCCCGGCCAGGTCCACGGTGGTCGGCTCGGCGGTCAGCGCACGCTGCACGGTTGTGCCGGTGCGGCGGCGCTTGGATTCGGCCTTCTCGACGGCGGCGCTGTCGGGCCCGACGAACGAGGTCGTCTTGCTGGTGGAGGTGCAGCCGGCGAGGCCTGCGGCGGTGAGGGTCAGTGCGCCGGCGGCGAGGAACTGGCGGCGGTTCAGGTCGGTGTGCATGGTTGAACGGTGTCCTTCTGTGTCGATGGTGAGCGGTGCCACGGGCATCGGCCTGGACGCGCTCGACGACCACGGGTGATCGGATGCGCAGGCTCGAGGGCTCTCGGGAGAGGGGTCAGCGCCATCTGGGCGCGATGCCGTCGCAGATGCAGGGCAGGCGCATGGGCATGCCCCGATGGGCAGGAGCGCCGCTGGGGGGCGCTCCCCGCTGCTCACGTTCGATAGATCGACAGTTCCAGGTGCGACAGCGCTAATCGGCGGGGCGTCTGGAGAGGCGGCACCGGCTCGGGCGCGCGGCCGAGCTCGGGCAGGGTCGCGGCGAGCGGGGCCGGAAGGACGGGGATGCTCTTGCCGGTCGGCCCGGGGACGCAGGTGGAGCCTGAGCCGCTGCTCATGGCACCCGCGCAGCCGCCGGAGCCGTGGACCATGCCATGCGATCCGGACGTCGACGACGAGGGGGCGACGGCCGCCTCTGCGGTCAGAGCTGGCGTCGCCGGGGCGGAATGCTTCATCGAGGCCATGGGGGCGCTCATGGCCCCGGCACCGTTGGCCAGCGAGTGCATTCCGAGGAGGCCGGCGATCAGCAGGGCCGCGAGGACGAGGAGCTGCAGCCGGTGCCGGCTGCGGCGGGGTTCGTCGGTCGCGGTCTCCACGCTGCACAGCATACCCCGGTGGCGTATCCCGTCTCCAAGGGAGGATCCGTCGGCGAGGCGCACCCCCCGCGTTGCGGGAATACCCGGCAGGGGTATACGGTTACTCGTACGCGGTACCCACTGGGGGTATCTCTGCTGAGGAGGCATTCGATGGCTGCGAACGAGTACCAGGTGACGGGCATGACCTGCGGGCACTGCGAGATGTCGGTCCGCGAGGAGGTCAGCGGGATCCCCGGCGTCGAGGACGTCGAGGTCAGCGCGCAGACCGGCAAGCTCGTCGTGTCGGGCTCCGGCGAGATCGACGACGCGAAGGTCCTGGCCGCCGTCGAGGAGGCCGGCTACACGGCCGTGCGCGCCTGACGACACCACCACCAGCGCGGCTCACGCTCCCCGTCGACCCCGACGGCGGCGGGGGCGGAGCGCGCACCACTGACCGCATCGGCGACATGACCGCCCCTGCGCACGAACCGGACGTCTCAAAGCCCGGAGAAGAAAGGACGCAGAGGATGACTGCACCAGCGCCGCTCAGCACGGACGCCGGCATCGAGCTGGAGATCGGCGGGATGACGTGCGCCTCGTGCGCGAACCGGATTGAGCGCAAGCTCAACAGGCTCGACGGCGTCACCGCGTCGGTCAACTACGCCACAGAGAAGGCCAAGGTCACCGTGCCCGCGGGCTACGACCCGCAGCTGCTGGTCGCCGAGGTCGAGAAGACCGGCTACACCGCCGCCCTGCCCGAGCCCCCGGACGCGAAGACCGATGACGCCTCCGACGGAGGCGCGGACGCCGACCCTGAGCTGATCTCTCTGAGGCAGAGGCTGATCGGGTCGATCGTGCTCACCGTGCCGGTGATCGCGATGGCGATGATCCCTGCCCTGCAGTTCACCTACTGGCAGTGGGCCTCGCTGACCCTGGCCGCGCCGGTGATCGTGTGGGCGGGCTGGCCGTTCCACAAGGCATCGTGGATTAACCTCAAGCACGGCACCGCGACGATGGACACGCTCGTCTCGATGGGCACCTCGGCGGCGTTCCTGTGGTCGCTGTACGCGCTGTTCTTCGGCCACGCCGGTATGCCGGGGATGAAGCACCCGTTCGAGTTCGCGCTGGCCCGCTCCGACGGCGCGGGCAACATCTACCTCGAGGCGGCCGCCGGGGTGACGATGTTCATCCTCGCCGGTCGCTACTTCGAGAAGCGGTCCAAGCGCCAGGCAGGCGCGGCCCTGCGCACCTTGCTCAATCTCGGAGCGAAGGAGGTCTCGGTGCTGCGCGGCGGGGCCGAGGTCAAGATCCCGACCGCAGAGCTGGCCGTTGGCGACGAGTTCGTCGTCCGGCCCGGAGAGAAGATCGCCACCGACGGGACGGTCGTCTCCGGCAGCTCCGCGGTGGACGCATCCATGCTCACCGGCGAATCGGTGCCGGTGGAGGTCGCACCGGGCGACCCGGTCACCGGGGCCACCGTGAACGCCGGCGGCCGGCTCGTCGTCCGGGCGACCCGCGTCGGCTCGGACACCCAGCTGGCGCAGATGGCCAAGCTGGTCGAGGACGCCCAGTCCGGCAAGGCCGCTGTCCAGCGGCTGGCCGACAGGATCTCCGGAGTGTTCGTCCCGATCGTCATCGCCATCGCGCTCGTCGCCCTGGCGGCGTGGCTGATCTCCGGGGCCGGCGTCTCGACGGCGTTCACCGCCGCGGTCGCGGTCCTCGTCATCGCCTGCCCCTGCGCCCTGGGCCTCGCCACCCCGACCGCACTGCTGGTCGGCACCGGCCGCGGCGCGCAGCTGGGCATCCTGATCAAGGGCCCCGAGGTCCTCGAATCCACCCGCAAGGTCGACACCGTCGTGCTGGACAAGACCGGCACCGTCACCACCGGCAGGATGACCCTGGTCGACGTGATCGCCGAGGCCGGCACCGACCGCGCCGAGCTGCTCCGCCTGGCCGGGGCCCTGGAGGACGCCTCCGAGCACCCGATCGCCCAGGCCGTCGCCAAGGGCGCGGTCCAGGAGACCGGCCAGCTCCCGACGCCGGAGGACTTCGCCAACGTCGAGGGCAAGGGCGTGCAGGGCGTCGTCGACGGCCACGCCGTGCTCGTCGGCCGGGAGTCCCTGCTGGCCGACTGGTCCCAGCACCTCTCCCCTGACGTCGCCGCCGCCAAGGCCGCAGCCGAGGCCGAGGGCAAGACCGTCGTCGCCGTCGGCTGGGACGGGCAGGCCCGCGGCGTCCTCGTCGTGGCCGACACGGTCAAGCCCACCAGCGCCGAGGCGATCCAGGGCCTGAAGGGCCTGGGCCTGACCCCGGTGCTGCTCACCGGAGACAACGAGGCCGTCGCGAAGCGGATCGCCGCCGAGGTCGGCATCGACCAGGTCATCGCCGAGGTCCTGCCCAAGGACAAGGTCGACGTCGTCGCCCGCCTCCAGGGCGAAGGCAAGGTCGTCGCGATGGTCGGCGACGGCGTCAACGACGCCCCCGCCCTCGCCCAGGCCGATCTGGGTCTGGCGATGGGCACCGGCACCGACGTCGCCATCGAGGCCTCCGACATCACTCTGGTGCGCGGGGACCTGCGGGCCGCCGTCGACGCGATCCGGCTGTCCCGCCGGACCTTGGGCACCATCAAGGCCAACCTGTTCTGGGCCTTCGCCTACAACGTCGCGGCCATCCCGGTCGCGGCGCTGGGCATGCTCAACCCCATGCTCGCGGGCGCGGCGATGGCGTTCTCATCCGTCTTCGTCGTCGGCAACAGCCTCCGCCTGCGCGGATTCCGCAGCGTCACCCCGCACTGACCCGCACAACCACCCACCCGAACTGAACTGATCGCACGAGAGGCATCCGACGATGACGAACGACTCCCACGCCCACGCCAGCTGCTGCAGCACCTCCAGCGCCGCGAACCCGGCGGTCGACGCCGAGGGCCGCGAGAACCTGCTGAGCGGCAGCGACGACATGACCACCTGCCCCGTCATGGTCGGCAGCCGGGTCAGCAAGACCGCGGCCGAGGCGGCAGGCCTCTTCCGCGACTACCGAGGCCAGCGCTACTGGTTCTGCTGCGCCGGCTGCGGGCCGGCCTTCGACGCCGACCCCGCCAAGTACGCCGCCGCCATGGCGTAGTCCGAGCACCGGATCGGAGCGCCCAGATAGACGCTCCGGCGGACCAGCAGGATTGCGATATACCCCACCGGGGTATATGGTCGGAGATGGACAAGGCAACGAACAGGAGACCACATGCGCAAGCGCCTCACCATGACCCTCGCAGCAGGAGTGCTCGGCGGAGCACTCCTGCTGACCGGCTGCAGCTCCGGCGACCAGGACCCCTCGAAAGCCGGCCCGCACCACGGCGGCAGCAGCTCGACGAGCTCCCCGGCCAGCAGCGACGGCGGGATGGACCACTCCTCGATGGAGCACCCGATGGACGGCGGCCCAGCGCCCGCCGGCATCGAGAAGGCCGCCTCCCCCAAGTACCCGGTCGGCACCCAGGTGATCCTCACCGCCGACCACATGATGGGCATGGACGGCGCGAAGGCCACGATCGTCGGCGCGTACGACACCTACACCTACGCGGTGAACTTCACGCCCACCACCGGCGGCGAACCGGTCAAGGACCACAAGTGGGTCGTCCAGCAGGAGATCAAGGACGCCGGCAGCAAGCAGCTGGCCGACGGCACCGAAGTCACCCTGGAGGCCGAGCACATGAAGGGCATGAAGGGCGCGAAGGCCACCATCGCCTCCTCCACCGACGAGACCGTCTACATGGTCGACTACGAAGCAGGCGGCATGAAGATGACCAACCACAAGTGGGTCGTCGAGAGCGAGATCAAGCCGGCCTCCTGAGCCGGCCACCACCGCAGAGCAGGGCCCGGACAAGGGAAGCAGCAATGACAGACCCGAACGCGCATCAGCACCACCACGGCGACACCGCAGACGCGCCCGCCCACAGCGGGCACGCCGTCGCGACCACCGCGCCCGGCCACGGGGAAGATCCGCACGCGGGGCACGCAGGCCACGTCGCGCACCAGGGGCAGCACGGAGACCACGCCGGTCACGGCGGTCATGGAGGCCACGGGGACCACGTCGGCCAGTTCCGTCGGCTGTTCTGGATCAACCTCGTCATCGCCGCCCCGGTGGTGGGGCTCTCGCCCATGTTCGCCATGCTGCTCGGGTACTCCGTGCCCGGCTGGGCGGGGTGGGTCGCAGCGGTGCTCGGCACCGTCATGTACGTCTGGGGCGGCAAGCCGTTCCTCACCGGTGCCTGGAGCGAGCTGAGGAGCCGCAAGCCGGGGATGATGCTGCTGATCGCGCTGGCGATCACCGTGGCGTTCTTCGCCTCCTGGGCCGCCACCCTCGGGCTCGTCCACCACGAGCTGGAGTTCTGGTGGGAGCTGGCGCTGCTGATCGTCATCATGCTGCTGGGGCACTGGATCGAGATGCGCTCCCTGGCCCAGACCACCTCCGCGCTCGACTCGCTTGCCGCCCTGCTGCCCGACGAGGCCGAGCGCGTCGAGGGCGACGACATCGTCAAGGTGGACCCCGCCGAGCTTCGCGTCGGCGACGTCGTCATCGTCCGCCCCGGCGGCAGCGTCCCCGCCGACGGCACCGTCGTCGACGGCCACGCCGACATGGACGAGTCGATGATCACCGGCGAGTCCCGGCCCGTCGCCCGCGGCGAGGGCGACCCGGTCACCGCCGGCACGGTGGCCACCGACTCCGGCCTGCGGGTCGAGATCACCGCCACCGGCGACGACACCGCCCTGGCCGGCATCAACCGGCTCGTCGCCGAGGCGCAGGGCTCCTCCTCCCGCGCTCAGCGCATCGCCGACCGCGCCGCCGCCTGGCTGTTCTGGTTCGCCCTCGGCGCTGCCCTGATCACCGCGATCGTCTGGACGCTGGCCGGGTCCCCCGACGACGCCGTGGTCCGCACCATCACCGTGCTCGTGATCGCCTGCCCCCACGCCCTGGGCCTGGCGATCCCGCTGGTCGTCTCCATCGCCACCGAGCGCGCCGCTCGCGGCGGCGTCCTGGTCAAGGACCGCCTCGCGCTGGAGTCCATGCGCCAGGTCGATGCCGTGCTGTTCGACAAGACCGGCACCCTCACCAGGGGCGAGCCCACCGTCACCGGCGTCGAACCGACCGGAGACCTGGACGCCAACCAGGTCCTCGCCCTGGCCGCATCGGCCGAGGCCGACAGCGAGCACCCGCTCGCCCGGGCCATCGTCGCCGCCGCCAAGGACCGCGGCCTCGCCCTGCAGCAGGCCACCGGATTCTCCTCCTCGCCCGCCGTCGGCGTCACAGCGACCGTGGCCGGCCACGAGATCCGCGTCGGCGGCCCCCGGCTGCTCGAGGAGACCGGCCAGCACGAAACTGAATCCGCAGAAGCCTGGCGCGGCGAGGGCGCGATCATCCTGCACGTCCTGCGCGACGGGCAGGTGATCGGCGGCCTCAAACTCGCCGACGAGGTCCGCCCGGAGTCCCGCGACGCCGTCGACGCGCTCCACGAACTGGGTGTCGAGGTCGTCATGATCACCGGCGACGCCGAGGCCGTGGCGAACGAGGTCGGCCAGGAGCTCGGCATCGACCGCGTCTTCGCCGGCGTCCGCCCCGAGGACAAGTCGGCCAAGGTCGCCCAGCTGCAGCACGAGGGCAAGAAGGTCGCCATGGTCGGCGACGGCGTCAACGACGCCCCGGCGCTGGCCCAGGCCGACGTCGGCATCGCCATCGGCGCGGGCACCGACGTCGCCATCGCCTCCGCCGGCGTCATCCTGGCCAGCTCCGACCCCCGCTCGGTTCTGTCGGTCACCCAGCTGTCGAAGGCCGCCTACCGGAAGATGAAGCAGAACCTGTGGTGGGCCGCCGGGTACAACCTGATCTCCGTCCCGCTGGCGGCCGGCGTCCTCGCACCCGTCGGCTTCGTGCTGCCGATGTCGGTCGGCGCGATCCTGATGTCGCTGTCCACCGTCGTCGTCGCCCTCAACGCCCAGCTGCTGCGGCGCATCGACCTCACCCCCCAAGCCAGCACCCGCTCGATCCTGGAGCGTCAGAAGTGAAGGACACGCCCATGACACTCGACACCACCACCGACACCACTGACAGCACCGGCACCGCCAGCCCCGGCACCGAAGTCGCCGCCGCCGCGGCCCACCATCACGGCTACATCAGCGACAAGGACCGCTACCTGACGCGCATGAAGCGGATCGAGGGCCAGGCCCGCGGCATCGCCAAGATGATCGACGACGAGAAGTACTGCATCGACATCCTCACCCAGGTCTCAGCGCTCACCCGAGCCCTGCAGGGCGTCGCGACCGGGCTGCTCGACGCCCACCTCAAGCACTGCGTCCTCGACGCCGCCAAGCTCGGCGACGACGACGCGGCGATCGCCAAGATCCAGGAAGCCACCGACGCGATCAACCGCCTCGTCCGCTCCTGAGGCTCACGAGCAGCGCACCCGCGCACACGAAGGAGAAGGACCCATGCCCCGTTTCGCCCCGCTGACCGCGGAGACCGCCGTCGGCGCGTCCCGGGACCTGCTCGGCGAGCTCGTCGAGCGCCACGGCACCGTGGGCGACATGGTCTCCACGATGGCCCACTCCCCGGCCGTCCTCGGCGGCTACCTGCAGCTGAGTAGAGCGATGCGCCGCGCCAAGCTCGACCGGAGAATCAGCGAGCTTCTCTCCATCGCGGTGCAGGCGCAGCAGGGCTGCGGCCTGTGCCTCGACGCCCACGTCGCGGCCGCCCGCTCCCTGGGCGTCGCCGAGGAGGAGATCAGCCTCGCCCACCAGGGCACGTCGAGCAATCCCGCCATCTCGGCCATGATCCGGCTCGGGCGGCAGGTCTATCGGGAGCCGACCTCCGTCACCGACGAGCAGATCGACCAGCTCCGCGCGTTCGGCTACAGCGACCGCGCGATCGCCGACGTCGTCGGCGTCGTCGCGCTCAACATCCTCACCGGCGCGTTCAACCTCGTCGCCGGGCTGGGACCCGAGGACCAGCACTGACGCCCGAGGGCATTCTCTTCGGCGACCCGACTGTGCACGGGGCCTTTCGACCGGCGGGTGCGGGCCGCGTCGTCGGCCTCGCACCGGCTGGCCTGGCAGCGGGAGCCGTGCTCGCAGCAGTCGCCCTGGCCTCGGCCAGAGCGGGGTCTGGCGGTCAGCTCCCGGGTCGGATTGGCATGTCGCCGGTGTTTGCCGAATACTTGTCCGGGGCCACGGCGTGCTCCGCGGCACTCTGGGGCCACCGAATCGAGCGGAAGGCGGGAAGGCAGTGCAGCGTTTCCTGAGCATCGCGCGCCGCTTCTCGCCGGTGCTCGCGGTCCTCACCGTCGCAGCTCTGCTGATGCTGCAGCCGCCGGCTCGCGCCGCTGACCATTTCTCGATGTCTGCGTCACTGGGCACCGCCGCCGCCGATGCCGGCGCTGCCGAGATGGCGACCGGCCATTCCCCGGAGAACAGCGCTCCCATTGTGGTCCACGGCCAGTTCTCGACCAAGAACGTCGGTGACCAGCAGGCGGCCGCGGCCGCCGGCCATTTGTCCATGGGGACCGTGTCCTCCGGGATGGGCATGGCGTCGGGCTGCGGCCCGGACTGCGGCTCGCCGGCGAGCCCGTCCCCGGGTCCGATGGACTGCGTCGCAGCGGGCTGCCTGATCCTGCTGGTGCTGCTGGTCGGGATCGGAGGCCTGCGGCCGGCAGCCCGCGGAGGCGGCTGGTCGCTTCCGCGCCCATCACGGCGCACTCTTATGGAATCGTTGGTCCTCCGCTGCTGGGCTCGCCCTCCGCTGAGCCTCGCCGAGCTGTCGATCAGTCGCACCTGAGCCGGTCGCAGGTCCATCCGCGCCCGTTTCGGGGCAGCAGACATGCAGCCGTGGCCGTTCCCAGCCGGAGAACCGGCAAGTAACCACGGACCCGGCAAGTAACCACGGAACCTGTGGGCGGGTGTGCCGACCCGCGACGCTCGCGACGCCCCGGCGTCCATTCTCTGACGACTCCTT
The DNA here is from genome assembly GCF_001556795.1 of Dermacoccus sp. CCH2-D9. Classification (NCBI taxonomy): domain Bacteria; kingdom Bacillati; phylum Actinomycetota; class Actinomycetes; order Micrococcales; family Dermacoccaceae; genus Dermacoccus; species Dermacoccus sp. CCH2-D9. Next base: position 1,790 of record NZ_LSJT01000028.1, on the reverse strand, counting down.
TGACAACTCGCGACGACCCCACCGGCTGGAGTTGAGCGGTCCATGCATCCTCGGCGACGTCGGGCACGTCTTCCCCGGTGGCCGTCGACCATCCCAGCTGAGAGACCCATGACCAAGAACCAGAAATCATCCACTAAGTCTTCGAAATCGTCGCCATCGCAGCGCTCGACCGGCGGGCGTACGGCCAGCAGCCGGTCCGCGCGGGACCGGCTGCGGCAGATGCAGCTCCAGGAGGCCAAGGCCCGACGGGCGCGACGGCTGATCACGGGTGCCGCGATCGCTGTCGTGGTGCTGGCCGTCGCCGCCGGAGCGGTGGTCATCGCCAGCCTCCAAGGCGGTGGATCCGACGGCCCCACCGGCGGGGCTGCCGCCGCGGGGCGTCGGGACCTGCCGCCATGGTCGCTGCCCGCCAACACCTCTGACGCGGCGAAGGCCGTCGGCCTCCGAGTCGGCCCGATGGAGGGAACGGCGGCCCACTTCCACTCCCACCTCGACATCAGCGTCAACGGGCAGCCCATCGCCGTGCCGGCCAACATCGGCGTCGACCCCGCTAGCGGCCAGATGTCGGAGCTCCACACCCACGACGAACGCGGCGTGCTGCACGTCGAGGCCCCCACCGCCGACGGCCGCTACACCCTCGGCCAGGTCTTCACCGAGTGGCAGGTCCGCCTCGACGCCGAAGGCATCGGCGGACTGGACAACAGCAACACCGACAGCCTGCGCGCCTACGTCGACGGGAAGCGATTCCAGGGAGACCCCGCCACGATCCAGCTCACCGCCCACCGGCAGATCTCACTGGTCTACGGGCCGCGAGACGCCACCGACGACCCGGCGGCCAGCTACGCGTTCGAGCAGGGCGAGTAGACGATGCCAGCGAGAGGACCACAGACCGCGGCCCGGACCGTTGCGCTGGCCGCCGCCGTGCTGAGCCTGGGGCTGGCCGCGGGCTGCACGAAGTCCATAGACCCCGCCTCGCCGTCGAAGGACGGCTCCGCCGGGCCGGCCTCCGGTGTGGTGTGCAGCTCTATCAACCCGGACAGCGCAAGCCCGCCTCGACCGCCGAAGGGCCCGACGTCAGGACCGGCGGGAACGTGACCACCGACCATCCCGGCAAGGTGGTCGTGGTCAACGTGTGGGCGTCCTGGTGCGGGCCCTGCCGCAAGGAGGCCCCCGACCTCGCCGCCGCGAGCCGTGACACGGCCAAGACGGCCCGGTTCGTCGGCCTCAACATCCGCGACGACCGCGAAGCCGCGCAGGCCTTCACCCGCGCCTTCAAGACCCCCTACCCGAGCATCTTCGACCCCGAGGGCAAGCAGCTGGTGAAGTTCTCCGGGCAGCTGTCCACCACGGCCATCCCGACCACCCTGGTGATCGACCGCGCAGGGCGCAGCGCTGCCCGCATCACCGGACCCGTGGATCGCGACACCCTCGCCGCGCTCATCACCGACACCGCCAACGGCAAGTAGCCGACCGGCCCCAGGCATCGACCAGCGCTGCGGCCGGCCCGGGAGTCGACAGACCACGAGAAAGGAAATCTGGTGCTCGAGTCACTGGGAAGCTGGGCCGCGCAGACGGTCAGCGGGGCGATGCCATTGGCGTTGCCGGTCGCGTTCCTGGCCGGCCTCGTGTCGTTCTTCTCGCCCTGCGTGGTGCCGCTGCTGCCGGGATATATCTCCTACGCAACCGGCCTGTCGGCCGCCGAGATCGTGGCCGCTCGACCGCGGACGAGGATGTGGCGCGCGCTGGCGGGGACCGTCTTGTTCGTCGCCGGCTTCGGCGTCGTGTTCGTC